>JAFZKM010000039.1 GCA_017553665.1 Lachnospiraceae bacterium | reverse complement strand
ATCATCCGTGGGCTTGATGCCGAGTTCACGGAGATTCGTCGGCATATCGATGCTTCTGTAAAAGTCTTCCATTGCCTCGATGCCGCGCAGGGCGATCTCTTCGTCGGTGCCGCTGTCCTCAACCTCCATAACATTGAGCGCGAATCTCTTAAAGCGATGGAGACAGTTCTTATAAACAAATCTCGCCCAGCTGCCCCAGATCGCGGCAAGTCCCGCGCCGTGGGCCACATCGTAGAGCCCTCCGAGCTCGTGCTCAAGCTTGTGCGTCATCCAGTCTCCGCCGTCATTGCCGCAGCCTGTCAGGCCGTTATGCGCAAGGCTTCCCGCCCACATAACCTCCGCGCGCGCGTCATAGTTCTTCGGATCGTTCTTCAGGATCAGCGCGTTATTCTTTACGGTGCGCAGCAGCCCCTCCGCCATTGAATCCGTAAGCTCCATATTACCGCCGTTGGTGAAATATCTCTCCATCGTATGCATCATGATATCGGTGCATCCGCAGGCAGTCTGGTAATCCGGCAGCGTCATCGTAAGCTCGGGGTTAAGGATCGCGAATCTCGGACGTCCGAAATCGCTGCTGTAGCCGCGCTTTACAAGCCCCTCTTCCTTCGTGATGACCGAGGAATCGCTCATCTCGCTTCCGGTAGCCGCAATGGTCAGTATAACGCCGAGCGGCATGCAGCCTTTTGCCGTTCTCTTATAATCATAGAAATCCCACACATCGCCTTCGTTCGCGAGACCGTAGCCGATAGCCTTCGCGGAGTCGATCGCGCTTCCGCCGCCTACCGCGAGCAGGAAATCAACCCTTTCTTTTCTGCAGAGCTCAATGCCCTCGTAAACAAGGCTGAGATGCGGGTTCGGCACCGCGCCTCCCAAAGTCACATAGCTTATCCCTGCCGCGTCGAGAGTATCGGTCACGCGCTTTAAGAGTCCCGAGCGCACCACGCTTCCGCCGCCGTAATGGATCAGCAGCTTCGTTCCGCCGAACTCTTTTACAAGCTCCGCGACACGGCTCTCCGTATTCTTTCCGAATACAACCTTTGTGGGCGTGTAATACTTAAAATCAAACATTCTGCCTTCCTCCTTCCGTTTCATGCCTTATGCCTCACGCAAACAGCAGACAGATCGCGATGCAGAGCTGACCGATATAATACAGGCTCAGGTTCATCGTGCGGAGCTGCTTGCTGTCCTTGCCTCCGAAAATATTGATTATCAGGATGATATCGCTGAGCAGGAACAATACCGCTCCCACAGCAAATATCAGATTTCGAACCGAGAATCCCGCGGTCAGGTTCATTATCGCGATCGTCGTCATGATCACGATCGCGCCGATGTAAAAGACTCCGAAGATCTTAAACGCCGGCTTCGCGGTGATCTGTTTAAATATCCAGAGCAGGATGATCACTGTAAATACCGCGCCGAGCGCGAGTCCGAGCGCCACATTCGCGCACAGCGGAAGCAGCGCGATCAGATACATAACATGTCCGGATAAAAAGACCAGGATTCCGATCAGAAAGATGAGCGTTCCCTTCTTTTCGAAAAGAAAACGCAGGTTAAGAAGAATGTCTCCGCCCATGCCCAGGCAGAGTCCGAGAACTACGAAGCGCGCGAAATCCGCATCCGCGGCTTTTCCCGAAGTGATGATTCCCAGTATCACGAAGCAGGCCGACGCGCAGCCCTTGAGGATCAGCGCGGGCGTATACTCTTTCTTATGCTCCCTGTCGATGAAGAGAGCCTGAAACGCGATACCGATGCAGCAAAGCGCAATAACGGCTATTGTCATGCAAACCCCTTTCCGTGCCTTAAGGCCCCGTCAAAAGCCCCGTCAGCACAATCCCATAAAGTACTCTTCCGCCGCGCGCCGCAGGTATTTCTCACCGTTTCGGACAGATTCCTCCACAGGTATCCCCCGGCCTATCACGACAGCCGTGATGTTCTCCTTCCGGAGCTCATCCCCGCTCAATCCGCATCTTCCGCAGAAGGATACGACCGGTATGCCGCCGGCGTGGGCCTTTATCCCGCTTAAGACCTTTCCCATAAGACTCTGTCTGTCGAGACTTCCCTCTCCGGTAACGATCAGTTCGCATTCTCCCGCTCTTTTGTCGAATTCGCACAGATCGAGCATTACTTCAATACCACTCTCCGGTTTCGCGTTCAGAAAGGCTGCGCACCCATAACCGCTGCCTCCCGCCGCTCCTGCGCCGCGCACCTTCTCCGAAGCGCAGCCCGTCGCACGCTCAATGCAGATTCCCGCATGCCGCAGACCTTCGTCAAGTATCCGTACCTGCTCCCGGTCCGCACCCTTCTGGGGTCCGTATATATATGCCGCTCCTTCCGGACCGGACAATGGATTCGTTACATCGCTCATAATGCGAAAGCTGCTCTCTTTCACGCGCGGATCCAGCCCGCTCATGTCGATCGAGTCAATATCCCGCATTCTCTCTCCGCAGGGTATGAAGCTTTCGCCGTTTTTATCAATAAAACGCACACCAAGCGCCGCGGCCATACCCATTCCGCAGTCTGTGGAAGCGCTGCCTCCGAGGCCCAGAAGGAACTTCCTCACTCCCCTGTCAAGCGCGTCTTTTATCAGCTGTCCGAAGCCGTAAGTTCCTGCTGTCATCGGGTGCAGTCCGTTCTGCTTCGTGATCCCGGAGCTCTCGGCGAGTTCTATGACCGCGCATCCGTCGCGCGTGATCCCGTATGCAGCCCTGATCTCATTCCCTTCCGGTCCGACAACATCTGTTTCTCTTTTTTCTCCGCCTGTGATGGCGAGCACACAGTCGCAGGTTCCTTCGCCGCCGTCGGCCACGGGAACTTCGATCGTCTCAAAGCCCGCCCTGCGCGCGGCCTGTCCGATGATGCCCGCGACAACAGGCGATGACATGCTTCCCTTGAAGCTGTCCGGAATGATGAAAACCTTTCTTCCCATCCGTTCCTCCCGTCCGTGCTGCTCGATCCGTCACTGTGTTACTCCGCGGCACTGCCCAATGAAAAGTAGTATCCGTAGGTTGCTATCTTTTTATCGACCCAGGTGCCTTTCTGGGCCGCTGTACCGTCCGCGGGATCCCAGATCGTATCTTCAGTACCGTACCAGCCGTTGTGCAGCAGCAGCTGCATCCCGCCTCCGCCTTCTCTTTCGCGGTATCCGTAGCAGACCATGGTATGCCAGCTGAGCTTCCCCGCCAGAGTAGTCGTGATCAGCACCGGCAGGTTCGAGTCGATATTTGCCTTTATCGTCGAAGCCTTCGGAAAAAGAGTCCAGTTCAGCTCTATTCCGCGGTCTATCCCTTCGGTATTTTCAAGATAATACCTGAAAGGCACCGTGATCTTATCGCCGTAGCTGACTGCCTTCATATCGCATTTTTCAACAAAGTATCTGTGCAGCGAGTATGTCCCGGGATAATCGGCCCTGACCTGCAGAGCGCTCAGGGGCACCGTTTCCTTACGTTTCTCCGCCCTCCGCGCGGGAGGTACGAAATCACGCTTATACTGCAGGCTCAGATAATTCAGCGCCATCGCGGTCGATATCGCCGAACAGGTATTGTCGTCATTGAAACCGAACGCCAGTCTCTCAAGGTACTCGCGCGCGTTTTCGATCATATGAGCTTCCGAAAAAAGCTGTTCTGCCATTCTAAAAACTCCGTTCTGTGTGTCAAAAGCACTTTATCCCATGCTCTCCGCGTTCTTCTGAGCGGCATCTACGATCTCTTTGTCAAAGCCGAGCATTCCGAGCAGCCTGATCGCGTTGCGCGTAGTGGTCCTGCCCTCATGAAGGAGGTAGTCGAAGGTCACCTCGTCGTCGGTCACCTGTTCCTCAAAATGATAGTTCGCGTAGTATTCCTCGAGATTAAAGGTCAGTTCGATATCATGCGTGGCCACGAAGCACATTCCCGCGTTCCCGGCCAGTTTTTTCAGTATCTCTGTCGATGCCGCAATGCGCTCAACAGTATTCGTTCCGCGGAGCACCTCGTCAATAAAGCACATAACGGGCGCCGCGCCTTCTTCTCCGATCGCGTCGATGATCCTCTTTAACGATTTGATCTCGACAATGTAATAGCTCTCCGAAAGCGCCAGATTATCCTGCAGCGCCATCGATGACATCACGTGGAAGCAGGGCGCCTTGTAGCTCTTTGCCCTCGCCGTGAATATGGTCTGCGCAAGAATCGCGTTGATGGCTACTGCCTTCAGGAAGGTGGACTTACCCGAAGCGTTCGAGCCGGTCAAAAGTACCGGACGCGAAGTCGAAATCGAATTGACCACGGGCTCGGGGATGAGCGGATGCGAAAGACCTTCAAACTCTATCCTGCTGCCGTTCTCCTCAAGCTTTGTCCTGAGCTCGGGCTCGCAGGTATCTCCCGTCCATTCGCGGTAAGAAGCGGCGGCAAGCATGCAGTCGAGGAAACCCATATTCTCATAGAGTTCATCAAATTCTTCCTGCCTGTCGAAGAACTTCTTCACCATATTGTTGAACGCGATCAGATCGATATGCATGGCCATCCTGAGATAGTCGAGGATGCTCTGGAAAATGTCTCCCGAACCCACAGGGTTAAGGAATACCTCGGCACCGCGCGTGATCTTCGCGAGTTTTGAAGCCGATCTGCAGATCTTATCCGTGTATTCCTTCAGATCCGAATCCCTGTCGGCATCCGTGACCTTTTTAAGTATTCCTGCCGAACCGGCCATCTGAAGTATGTATGAGAATATCGAGAAATAGCACTCGATCTGCGACTTACGCTTGAAATACGAAATTACGTTGACAAAGAACATCGCGACGGTCGTCACGATTCCGACCGCGGGATTGAAGAATATCAGGGCAACGCCCGCAAGAAGCAGCAGTGCCTGGAAATAATGCTTTAAATTGCTGTCGATCTCAACGTTTTCAAGCCTGCAGATGTACTCGTACACCGAAATGTTCTTGATCTTTCCGATCGATCCGAGGAAAAAACCGAGCTCAGTACGGAGCTCCGGCTTATCTGCCAGCGCGTTTATCACCCTGTTCCTCTCCTTCAGGTCATCAAGCGAGTCCGAAGGATTACGCAGAAGATAATACAGATACTCGTCGCCGATCGCGGATTTGCAGCT
>JAFZKM010000328.1 GCA_017553665.1 Lachnospiraceae bacterium | reverse complement strand
GAGAACTACATTACGGCATTCTTTAAGAATGTTGAGTTCGTGCCGGCGCTCGGCGGGTACCTGAAGATGGTCATCCCGTATACCTTTGTGATCGTTGTGGTATCGTTCATTATCGCCTATATTCTAGAGCATATCGTGAAACTCAAGGGCTTTTTCAGAACGATCTATTTCCTTCCGGTGATCATCATGTCGGGCCCCGTAATGGCGAAACTCCTTGATACAAAAGTCAGCGGCATGCAGCTTTTCGCGGGACAGAGTTATTCGGACATTTTCATCATCCAGATGATAGCGAGTTACTCGAAAAGAGCCGCGGTGCTCATGACCGATATCTTCGAGCAGCTCTCGACGATACTGTGGTTCACCGGGATCCCGATCGTACTTTTCATCAACGGACTCCAGAAGATCAATCCTTCGCTTTACGAGGCTGCGAAGATCGATTCGGCGAACAGCTGGCAGATACTCTGGAAGATAACCCTTCCGATCATCAGACCGATAGCGCTCGTGATCACGATCTTTACGATCGCGCAGCTCGGAATGTACGATATCAATCCGGTCTACGGCCTGATCGTGACATACATGGGAAATACGAGCGGCGGACTCGGCTTTGCTGCCACCTACGCATGGGTATACACGCTGATAGTCCTTATTCTCATGGGGGCGGCGTTCCTGATCTTTAAGGAGCGGAAGGCCAAGGTTAAGCACTACTAAGGAGCAAAATTATGAAGAAGCATTTGACAAAGAAAAAGGTCAGTGAAAAGACTATGAGATTCATATTCTATTTCATTCTGGTCTGCGTGAGCTTTGTCTTCTTAGAGCCGATCTTCAGGATAATCTCGAAGACCTTCATGACTTCGGAGGACATCATCGATCCGATGGTCGACTGGGTACCGAGAAGCCTGTCGCTGAACAACCTTAAGGTGGCGGTGAAGGTCCTGAAGCTGAGTGAGACGCTGAAGAATTCGATCCTGTTCTCGGGAGTTCTGGCAATAGCCCAGACCTTCTGCGCGGCACTGACAGGCTTCGCGCTTTCAAGATTTAATTTCACGGGCAAGAAGTTCTGGTTCGTGATGATCCTGCTGTGCTTCGTGGTTCCCACATCGGTACTGATGGTTCCTCGCCTGATGATGTTCGTGACCGCCCAGGAAAAGATCGGATATACGCTGATCGGAACACCCATCCCGCAGGTGCTCATGGCACTGCTCGGACAGGGAGTCAATTCAACGATCCTGATCCTTATATTCCAGAACTTTTTCAACCTTATTCCGAAGTCACTCGATGAAGCGGCGATGATCGACGGCGCTGGCTCCTTCAGGGTTTTCTGGCATATCGGAATGAGACTGAGCTTCAGCACCGTGCTTGTTGTATTCCTGTTCGCTTTCGTATGGAACTGGAACGAGACTTATGTGACCGGAACACTCCTGAGAAGCGGCCTGCAGCTCCTTCCCTCGAAGCTCTCGCTCTTTGACAGTGAATTCGAGAGCGTGGTGTCGAGTTCGGGAAGCGCGTTTAAGCTGAACGAGGCCTATAAGATGGCAGCGACGTTCATTTCCATCGCGCCTCTGCTGCTCCTCTACACATTCGTTCAGAAGAAGTTCATCGAGGGCATAGAGAATACCGGTATCACGGGTGAATAAGCTTAAAGGAGCATTATGATGAATATGATAAAAAGACTGATCTGTATAGTGCTTACCGCCGCAATGCTCTTATCCGCCGCCGCTTGTACGCGGGCGGATGAGCCTGCGGAACCGGACGTTCAGCAGACAGATAATGATAAAAAAACAGACGAGGACAAAGATATGGGCATTGAGGACAAGTCCAAATACCGCGTCGGCAGTCAGGTTTCCGATGCCTATGTGGATCCCGCGACGATCACGACGATCCCCGAGGATCAGATAAAAGCCAAGGGCTATGAATACGACTATGACTCGCTGACTTATGAGCTGGTATGGTCTGACGAATTCGACTATGAAGGCAGGCCCGACGATACGAAGTGGGATTACGATACCGGCGCGAGCGGCTGGGGCAATCATGAGCTTCAGTACTACACACGCGGCGACAATGCCGAGGTAAAGGACGGAATCCTTACCCTGACTGCCAGAAAAGAGCAGAAGGAAGGCGCGGAATACACTTCGACGAGGCTTGTATCGCGCGGCAAGGGCGACTGGCTCTACGGCAAGTTCGAGATCAGGGCAAAGCTCCCTTACGGAAAAGGAACCTGGCCCGCTATATGGATGCTTTCGACAGACTGGAAATACGGTTCATGGCCGGATTCGGGCGAGATCGACATCATGGAGCATGTCGGCTATGACCAGGATGTAATTCATTATTCCATACATACATTGAGCTACTACCATTCGATCGGAACACAGAAGACCGCGACAGCCAAAATAGAGGGTGTGAGCGAGGATTTTCACGTTTACGGGCTCGAATGGCTGCCCGACAAGTTGATATTCACGACGGACGGAGAGGTAACCTTTACCTACGATCCGCTTAAATACAAGAGCTCCCCGACCTATAAGGAGTGGCCCTTCGACAAGCGCTTCCATCTGCTGCTCAATATCGCGGTGGGCGGCGACTGGGGAGGCCAGCGCGGAGTGGATGACGACATATGGCCGCAGACCATGGAGGTTGATTACGTAAGAGTATATCAGAGCCCCGAGATCACGGCACTTACAAAGTAGAGGACAAGACATTGAACAGATACAGGATTAACGAAGGCGATTTTATTTTGGAGGATTTTGACCGTGCCGTACCTTTTTCCAGCTTCCTTCCGGGGCTGACGGGTGAGGACGGAATACCGATGTGGGCTTTTTACACAAACCGCGGACAGGCTCTCGGAAGTCTCGGGATCAACAGCAAGTCCGAAGCGATCATCGAGTTCAATCCTGCCTGCACCGAATACGAAAACACCGCGCTCAAGGGCTTCAGGACCTTTATCGCGGCCGACGGAATGGTTTATGAACCTTTCCGGTACAGGGGCGGCGCAAAAAGGACCATGACCGTCCGCAAGAACAGCCTGAAGCTTGAGGAGTATTCTCCCAAGTACGGACTGAATATCACGGTCGATTATTTCATCCTTCCGAAGGAGCCTTTGGGAGCCCTGGTAAGAAGAGTAAAGCTTGAGAACCGCACTGAAGCGGACCGGAACGTCGAGGTGCTCGACGGAGCCGCGAAGATCATCCCGAGGGGCATCAGCAACGGACAGTTTCAGGAAATGGGCAATCTGTTCAAGAGCTGGACCGCGATAGGAAATACCGATAAGAACGCGCCGATATTCGCCATGAGAGCTTCCACAGAGGATTCGGCAAAGGTCGACGAGATCAAAGACGGGTATTTCTACGCCTGCGTATTTGAAGGCCGTCTGGCTCCGTTTATCTGCGATGCCGACGAGATATTCGGCTGGGATACTTCGCTTTGCGAGCCGGCGGGCTTTGAGGAAAAGGGACTCGACGGAATCTCTTTCTGCAAAGAGGTAGTGAACAAGGTTCCCTGCGCGTTCACGCCGATCAGGGCGGTCATAAAGGCAGGAACCGCGATCTCATGGACTTCTTATCTGGGATTCGCGCCTTCCGCGCAGATGCTGAACGAGCGTCTTTCGGGATACCTTGACGAGGGCTTCTCAAGGCGCAAGCTCGAAGAGGCAAATGAGCTCGCTGAGGAACTGACTGCGGATGTGAGGACAGAGACTTCTTCCGCAGCCTTTGACAAATATATCGAGCAGTGCTATCTTGACAATTTCCTGCGCGGCGGTTATCCGGTGCTGATGGGCGACGCGGTGCTCTATCTCTACAGCCGCAAGCACGGAGATCCCGAACGCGATTACAACTACTTTACGATAGAAGGCGGTTATTATTCCCAGGGCAACGGCAACTTCAGGGATGTATGCCAGAACCGCAGGAATGACGTGTTCTTCTGCCCGGGACTTAAGGATTACAATATCAGATATTTCGTGAGCCTCATGCAGCTTGACGGCTACAATCCGCTTGAGATCAGGCCCGCGACTTTCAGGGTAAAGAAGGGGATGATGGGAAAGGCGCTCTCGGTGCTTCAGGACGCCTGCGACAGCGCGGTATGCGGAAGCATTCTGGAGAACAGCTTCAAGCCCGGCGAACTGTTCAGGGCGATCGAAGCATGCGGAGCGAAATTAAAGAAGAATCCCAAGGAACTTGCCGGGGAACTGCTTCCCCTGTGTGATGAGCAGATCGAAGCGGGCGCGCTCGAGGGCTATTGGAGCGACCATTGGGACTATCTGATGGACCTTATCGAGAATTATGTGTCGGTATGGCCCGATAAGGTGGATGAGCTTTTTGCTTCCGGCGGATACCGTTTCTATGACAGCGATATGCAGGTACGACCGCGCAGCGAGACTTATGTGCTCGACGGCCGAAGAGTATGCCAGTACGAGTCGATGAAGCGTTCCGCGGACAAGGCGGCTGAAGAAGGCTTTGTGCCCGGCGCGACAAACTGGAAGAGAAACGCGGACGGAAGCTTTGTGGAGACAGGTTTTGCGGCTAAGCTGTTCACTTTGGTACTCAACAAGTTCTCAACTCTCGACTCCTACGGAATGGGAATCGAGATGGAGGGCGGAAAGCCCGGCTGGAACGATGCCATGAACGGACTTCCCGCCATGTTCGCAAGTTCCATGCCCGAGACCTATGAACTTCGGAGGCTCGCGGGATTTCTGCGCGGGCATGCGGGGAAAACGGATATGAGACTCCCCGTTGAGGTCGCGTCATACTATGAGGCGATAGCCGGACTGCTTAAGAAATACCCTGTGCCTCTTGCCGCGGAAACCGAAGAAAACGGCAATGAAGGCAATGCCGACTTTGAATACTGGGATCGTTGCGCGAAAGCGCGCGAGGAATACAGGAGAATTGTTTATAATCCTCTTTGCGGCAGGATGAAGGTAATCCCCGCTGAGGAGGCGGCAGAGTTCCTGGATGCAGTTACGGCAAGGCTTGATGCCGGGATCGAAAAGGCGGTAAAGCTTTTCGGAGGAAGGATACCTACGTATTTCACGTTCGAGCCCACGGCATACGACGAGCACGCGGACGCGGAAGCGCAGAGGATATATGTGAGCGTGAAGGGCTTTAAGGCTCATGCGCTCCCCAGATTCCTCGAGGGTCCCGCAAGATACTTCTCAATGAAGGCGGAATGCGCGGACAGGAACGCTGATGACACGGGAAAAGTACACGCGGATGTGCTTTCGAGCGGTTTGTATGACACGAAGCTTAAGATGTTCAAGACCAGTGAGTCGATAGAAGACCTTTCGCTGCAGTACGGCAGGATCAGGGCATTTACGCCCGGCTGGCTCGAGAGGGAGAGCATTTTCCTCCACATGGAGTACAAGTATCTGTACGCGCTGCTGAAGAACGGACTCTATGATGAATATTATGACGCGATGCAGACTGCCTTTATCCCCTTCATGGATCCGGGCGTGTACGGAAGGAGCATCCTCGAGAATTCGTCATTCATAGCTTCGAGCGCGAATCCCGACGAGCGTGTTCACGGAAGAGGCTTTGTGGCGAGGCTTTCGGGCTCTACCACCGAGGTGATCAGCATGTATATCCGCATGTTCGCCGGAGACAGGCTCTTTGCTGTCGGAGAGAACGGACTCGAGATCAGGTTCGCGCCGGCGCTTAAGGGCAGCTTCTTCAAGGAAGACGGTATTGCCGCCTGGACCTTTATGGGACAGTGCAGGATCGTTTATCACAACGATTCACGCAGGTCTACTTACGGAGACAATGCCGCAAGGATCACATCGATGAAGCTCCTTACGACGCAGGGCAAGGTCATTGAGACTGAAGGCGATACCCTTTCGGGAGAATATGCCGAAATGCTCCGCGCGGGCGGTATCGTGAGGATCGACGCGGTTTTGGAATAAGAAGAGGGATCGTATGAAATATTGGAAGAACGACAGGGGTATATGCTATTCCGGCTACCGCGGGGGACAGAGCCCGCGGACCGGCGTATGCCCGAGCTACGCCGAAGTCGAGGAGGATCTCAGGATCCTGATCGCGGACGGCTACAGATACATCAGGATGTATGAGCCAAACGCGCATGCGCGAACGGTGCTCAGAGTCATCAGGGACAATAAACTGCCGCTGAAGCTCATGATCGGGATCGATCCGAAAAGGGAATTCAACAATATCGGCTGTCCCTGGCTGAAGGAAAACCTGAATGCCGCGAGACTTCAGAAGAACGCCGCGGCCAATGACAGAGCGATAAAAAAACTGATCACGCTGGCTAATGAATATCCCGACGAGATCATGTGCGTTTCGGTCGGCAATGAGAACCGCCCCAACTGGGGAGCTGATCTTGTTACGGCGGACCGCCTGATTGAGTTCGCGACGGCCCTCCGGGAAGGCTGTAAGCAGCCCATTACCTATAACGAGGGGACATACGAGTGGCTGCAGCTTGAGGAACTCGTAAAGAAGATAGACATTATCTCGATCCACAGTTATCCTCTCTGGAACGGGATATCCTCCGACAAGGCATTGGCAGCGAATCAGGAAGATTACCGGATGATCAAAGCCAGATATCCGGAGAAGGAAGTCATTTTCACCGAATGCGGCTGGGCTACGAAGAGCAACGGGCATTCGATGGACAGCTCCCAGGCCAATGAGGAAACACAGGTGCAGTACCTTACCGCCCTTTGGGAATGGGCGGAGGCCGAAGACATCGGAGTATTTGTCTTTGAGGCTTTTGACGAGCCATGGAAGGGCAGTGACGATGAAAACGAGCCAGAGAAACACTGGGGCATATATAACGTTGACAGAACTAAAAAAAGTGCGTGGGTGAGGAAATAACAATGGTTACGATCAAGGATGTTGCGCGCGAATCGCATGTTGCGATATCGACAGTGTCAAATGTGCTGAACAATGTAGGTAATGTCAGTGAGGAGACCGCCAAAAGAGTGCTTGAGACGGTGGAGCGTTTAAAATACGTTCCTAACGTCAACGCGAAGTACTTAAAGACGAGCAAGAAGAATACGGTAGGACTGTTTCTTTCGAGCGTTCAGGGTGATTTCTACAGACAGCTGGTGCAGGCGGTCCATCTGCAGTGCAAGATGAACGGCTATGTTCTCAACATTTACGTAAGCAATGAGAACACAAGCGAAGAGATCTACAATATGATCCTGAGCTCCGGTGTGGAGGGCGCGATCATAATGAACGACGGCTTCGCGGACAATTACATAGAGAGACTCGAGCGCATAAACATGCCGATCGTTTTCATTGACCGTGAGTACTGCTCCGAGAAGGTCTCGAGCGTAGTCATTGACAATACGAGCGGCGCGGAGCAGGCGGTCGAATACCTGATAAAGATGGGTCATAAGCGCATAGGCTATGTACACGGAGTACCGAACTTCGATGAAAAAGCGCGCTTCGAGGCTTACAAAAAGACGCTTGAAAAATACAATTTCCCGATCGAAGAGAAATTCATACTGAACGGTTATTTCGAGGAAGCCATCGCGTACAGTGAGATGTACAGGCTGCTGGTGCGCGGCGGAGAGCTGCCCGACGCGTTTTTCTGCGCGAACGATGAGATGGCATGGGGCTGCATTCGCGCGATGAAGCAGATGGGCATACAGGTACCCGAGCAGGTAAGCATTGTGGGTTTCGATGACACGATCCTCGCTCAGTATTACAGACCGGGCCTGACCACGATACACTCACCCGTTGTCGAACTCGGAAGCAAGAGCGCGACAGAGATCATCAGGCTGATCAGGCGCGAGGGCGCGGACGAGGGAATGAGCATCAGGCTGAAGCCCGAGCTTGTGCTGCGCGATTCCTGCAGGCTTGCGGGCAACTAAAGATACATGACCCGGGGGATTTAAGATGGGATATACATTTCTTGATGATAAGGGAACCTTTGAACTGAAAAATGCAGGTGCGAATTCGTACCTGTATTTTCCGCTGTGCAATGAAGCCGGTCTGATGGGTTCGGTAACGCCCGACGGCGGCGGAGATCTCATGCTCGATCAGAACCGCTTCATCCTGCCTCCGACGAGTTCCTTCGATCTTCACAACAATAAATCCAAAAGGAATTTCTGGCTGAGGTTTCCGGACGGAAGCCTGCGTTCGGTGACGGGCGCTTCGGTATGGCAGAAGGCTGAAGGACATGGCCCGGAGGAGATCAGCGTAAGGGGCGGGCTTCTTTGGCATGAGAGCAGCCTCGATATCGAACATGGTGATATGAAGCTGCGTGCCGAGGTTATGAGTTTTGTTCCCGCGGACGCGACAAAAGCACAGGTGATGCGCGCGCGTATCCAAAACATGGGCAGCACGGAGGCTGAATTCGAGCCGATGGCTGTTATCCCGCTGTACGGACGCTCTGCTGTGAACCTGCGCGATCACAGACATGTTACGAGCCTGCTCCACCGCATTTCGACCGAGAGATACGGGGTAAGGCTGAAGCCGACTCTGAGTTTTGACGAGAGAGGACATTTAAAGAATCATACTGAATATTTCGTGCTGGGCTGCGATGGCAGCGGCAATGCGCCTGAAGCATTCCTTCCGACCGCGGATCATGTGATCGGCGAAGGCGGAGACTATGAATTCCCGCGCGGGCTGATGCGCAAGAACGGTGATCCGTCAGCATCCGCGGGAGTGGCTGCGGGATGTTCGTTTGAGGGCGTTGAGGCAGCAGGGGGACTGATCTTTGAAAAGTGCCGCTTAAAGCCTGCTCAGAGCTGTGAATACATCATTTTCATCGGAGCCCGTGAGGAGGACGATGAGTATAACGGCGCGGACTCGATTATGGAAAGGCTGGGCAGCTCAGAAAAACTCGGCGCAGCGCTCGAGACGAACGAAAGGTACTGGCTGGAGAAAGCGCAGGCAGGACTCGGACACAAAGACGGACACGGGGAACTGTGGAATTACAAGCTCTGGGTATCAGCGGAGCCTGTACTCAGACGCATTTTCGGATGTTCGTTCCTGCCTTATCACGACTACGGCAAGGGCGGACGCGGCTGGAGAGACCTGTGGCAGGACTGCCTCGCATTGATGCTCGGAGATCCTTCACAGGTAAGGGATCTGCTGGTAAACAACTATGCCGGAGTACGCGCGGACGGAACCAACGCGACGATCATCGGCAGCAGGCCCGGTGAGTTCATTGCCGACAGAAACGGCATCGCGAGAGTCTGGATGGACCACGGTGTATGGCCCTGGATCACGATGAGGCTCTATATGGAACTCTCGGGCGATGAAGCCGTGATGGATACGGAACAGTCTTATTTCAAGGACCGTCTCTGCATGAGGGCGAGAGCGGCGGACGAAGAGTATGACTCTGCTTCTGCGGATAATACACTGCTGATGACCCAAAACGGAGATACATACCGCGGAAGCTTATTCGAACACATTCTGCTGATGCATATAACGACAGCCTGTGAGACCGGAGAGCATGGAAATATGCTGCTGCGGGGCGCAGACTGGAATGACGCGCTCGATATGGCGCCCGAAAAGGGCGAGAGTGTGGCTTTTACGGCGGCTTACGCGGGGAATTTAAAGACTCTCGCTGAGTTCATTGCCAAAAGGGGCGGAAAGGTGAGCCTCTTAAAGGAGCTTGCGGAGCTGACCGATGGGCTTTTCACGATCTGCGCGGAGCAGAAGGGAAGTCTTTCAGATGAATTCGATACGCCTGAGGCGACAGCAGACTGTTCGGTTCGCAAGCGCGGGATACTTGAGGAATACTGCCGGAAGGTGCGGCATACGGTCTCGGGTGAAAAGGTCATGCTCGAAGCGAAGGAACTGGCCGGTAAGCTGAACCTGATCGCTGATTCGGTCATGGAGCATATCAGAAGGAACGAGCGCCTGACCTCGGGTGACCTTACCTGGTTCAACGGATATTACGACAATGAAGGACAGGCGGTCGAGAGCATTGAGGACAGACGCGTGATGCTCACAGGCGCGGTATTTACGATAATGTCGGGAACAGCGACCGATGAGGATATCGGAAGGATGCTCCCGGTCGCGGAGAAATACCTGTTCCGCAAAGAGATCGGAGGCTTCAGGCTCAACACGCGCTTTAAGGACGAAGAGGCCTATGCGCATAAGCTGGGGCGCATGTTCGGCTTTGCCTACGGAACCAAGGAGAACGGCGCGGTATTCTGCCACATGGCGGTAATGTTCGCATACGCGCTGCTGATACGCGGCTTTAAGGAAGAGGCCGACAGAGTGATCGAAGCGCTGGTGCATCAGAGCATGGATTTTGAAACAGTAAGGATATATCCGGGGATCCCCGAGTATTTTGACCCGAACGGACGCGGAATGTACCCGTACCTGACCGGAGCCGCGAGCTGGCTGCTGCTTTACTGGTACAGGCGCAGGCAGTGAACCGCAAATGAGAAAGGAAAGTTATGAAAGCATATATAACAGACTTCAATAACAAAAGATTCTGGCAGGAGATGCCTGAGTTCGACCGCGGCGAGAACGCGATGAGGACCGTGCGCATTTACAGAGACCGGAAATACCAGACGATCAGGGGCTTCGGCGGCGCATTTACGCAGAGCAGCGGCTACAGCTTCGGACTCATGCCTGAGGAGAAGCAGAAGG
>JAFZKM010000327.1 GCA_017553665.1 Lachnospiraceae bacterium | reverse complement strand
CCGCGAAAGCGGAGGCCCACTTTGCATTTGTTCGGCAAAAGCAGCGATGGTTCAACGCGCTTTTGCCAAATGCAAAGCAGCGAAGCTGCTCACGGTCATGCTGAGGTGTTTTCGAAGCATGACTACCTTTTGTGAAAAAATACTACACATTTCTGTTAACATGAAGTATAATATAGTCAGAAACCGAAAAAAGCGAGGTGACCGTATGGAACGTGAAGAATTCGAATCCAGAAAACAGATGATCTACGAGTTTATTGACCGGGATGAGTACTGGCCGATGAAGATGAAGGAGCTGGCCGGTTTCTTAAGCGTGCCCAAGGCCGCTAAGGAAGAATTCAATGAAGTAGTTATGGATCTGGTACATGACGGCAAGATCATCATCGATTCCCGCGGTCTGATCAAAAAGGCGAGCGGAAATACCTACGCGGGCACTTTCTCGGGTACTTCCCGAGGATTCGGTTTTGTAAGGATCGACGGTGAGAATGAAGATGTATTCATCAGTCCCGACGATGTTCATTCGGCGCGCGATAAGGACAGGGTCCTGATCACATTAAAGACCGAGGGACTCAGGGGAAAGAGCCGCGAGGGCATAGTCTTAAGCATTCTCGAGCGCGGTTCCTCAAATATCATCGGCACCTTCCAGCGTACGAAGACATACGGCTTTGTTGTTCCCGATAATCAGAAGTTCGGAAATGACATTTTCATTCCTCACGGATTTACAAAGGGCGCTGTAAGCGGACATAAGGTAGAAGTCGAGATCACTGATTTCGGCGGAGAAGGCAAGAATCCCGAAGGTCACATCATCGATATCATCGGCCATATCGACGATCCGGCGACCGATATCCTGACCGTTGTGCGCGCTTACGGCATACCGGTTGAGTTCCCCGAGGGCGTTATCAATGAGCTTACAACTATTCCGCGTGAAGTAAGCGAAGCCGACAAAGAGGGCAGGATGGACCTGCGCGATACTTTGATCATCACTATCGACGGTGAGGACGCGAAGGATCTTGATGACGGCGTAAGCTGCAGTTATGACGGAAAATTCTATCACCTGGGCGTTCATATCGCAGATGTTTCGAATTACGTAAAGGAAAACTCACCGCTTGACAAGGAAGCGTTAAAGCGCGGCACCAGTAATTACCTTGTGGACAGCGTTATACCGATGCTGCCTCATGAACTCTCGAACGGTATATGCTCTCTGAACAAGGGAGTAGACAGACTGGCTCTTTCATGTCTGATGGACATTGACGAGAAGGGCAACGTTGTCGGCCATCAGATCGCCGAAACACTGATAAACGTGCATTGCCGCTGTGATTATACACATGTTAATAAGGTCATTCTCGGCGAGGATGTGCCCGAATACGCTGATTTCAAGGACGACATCCTGCTGATGAACAAACTTGCGGGGCTGCTCCGTGAAAGGCGCATGAAGCGCGGATCGATCGACTTTGATTTCCCTGAGAGCAAGATAATCGTAAATGAGAATCATGAGCCCATCGAGATCAAGGCTTACGAGCGCAATGACGCGACAAGGCTGATCGAGGACTTCATGCTGATCGCGAACGAAACCATCGCTGAGGATTACTACTGGCAGGAGCTGCCTTTCGTATACCGTACCCACGATACGCCGGATCCAGAGAAGATGACAAAGCTCGGCGTGTTCATCAACAATTTCGGTTATTCGATCAAGATGACGCAGGAGGAGATCCATCCGAAGGAGCTGCAGAAGCTGCTGGAGAAGATCAGGGGCACCGAAGAGGAGAACCTGATCAGCCGAATTACGCTGCGTTCATTAAAACAGGCGAAATATACAACGAACTGCGAAGGTCACTTCGGTCTTGCGGCAAAATACTATTGTCATTTTACCTCACCTATCAGACGTTATCCCGATCTTCAGATCCACCGCATTATCAAGGAGAATCTGCACGGCAAGCTGAACGAGGGACGCATTAATCATTACACAAAGATCCTGGACGATGTTGCGCTTCAGGCTTCAAAGACAGAGCGCCGCGCCGATGAGGCGGAACGTGAAGTAGAGAAGCTGAAGAAGGTCGAGTACATGTCGAAGTTCATCGGCGAAGAGTTCGAAGGCGTTATTTCTGGCGTTTCTTCATGGGGAATGCATGTTGAGCTGCCCAATACCGTTGAAGGAACCGTTAAGATCACCGATCTTCCGGGAGACTTCTTCTATTTTGACGAAGAACACTACATGCTGGTAGGAGAGCACACTAAGAAGACTTATAAGCTCGGACAGCGCGTAAAGGTTCGCGTGGACAATGCCGATAAGATGATCAGGACCATTGAATTCGGTCTTGTCGAAGAGGCTGAGGAATCCGCTTTCGATGCGGACAGATGACAGGTATTTTAAATATTTAACCGCAGGTTTATTTACTTAATTCGGATTATGTAGTATTATACACAGGTCGGGTGAACTTCATGTTTTTCACCCGGCCTGTAACAGTATCGTTTAAGAGGTTATTTTCATGGCACAGACAAAGGCTTCAAAGCTTGTCGCGAATAATAAAAAAGCATATTTCGATTATTTTATCGAGGACACCTTCGAAGCCGGTATTTCCCTGGCCGGAACGGAAGTCAAATCCGTGAGGATGGGAAAGTGCAGCATCAAGGAATCCTACATTCAGAT
>JAFZKM010000326.1 GCA_017553665.1 Lachnospiraceae bacterium | reverse complement strand
GAAGATGATCTTTTCAAGCCTCTTCCGCTTGAGAAGGCAGAGCAGAAGGGCATTGATTTCTTTGAGTTCCTCGGCGTTAAGAACCTTGAAGAAGCCAGAAAGATCGATGCGTTCACGATCAGGGATAAGTATGGCGAGTATGCGGCTTCGCATCCGAGAATGTTCCCGGTCATTGACGGCACAGTATACAAAGAGGATGCCATGACACGCTTTAGCGCGGGCAGGCGCGCGCCCGTGCCCGTTATCTCCGGCAATACCGATGACGAATTCAGAATGGGCGGGATCAATACCGTTGAGCGTTCGGTAAAGACCGCGTTCCTCGAGACCGAGGCGAACGGCGTTAATCTTCAGAAGATGTATTATTACCGCTTTAGCCCGGATATCCCCGGATGGGATCGCGCGGGAACCTTCCATTCATGCGATCTCTGGTTCTTCTTTGAGTCCCTCGGCAAGTGCTGGAGACCGTTTGGCGGACGCCATTTCGAGCTTGCGAGACAGATGTGCGATTACTTCGCGAACTTTATAAAAACAGGCGATCCGAACGGCGCAGGCTGGGACGGAGAGCCTCTTCCCGCATGGAGCGTCTACACCGACGGTGATCGTGCGGAAATGGAATTTACATCACGCGGCGCCGTTGCCCGCAAGGAGTTCCCCGGCTTCGGCAAGAGACTCGCGTTCAACCCTTACCTGCCTTCATGGGAGTACATTCCCGACGGCGAACCCTATGTATTCGGCGACAGGGTTTATGTTTACGGATCGCACGATCTGTACGACGGGGAGACTTTCTGCCTTGGCGATTATGTATGCTGGTCGGCACCTGTTGACGATCTCGCGAACTGGAGATACGAGGGAGTGATCTATCCGAAGACCTCGGACCCTCTCAATCCCGACGGACATATGTGCCTGTACGCGCCGGATGTGACAAAGGGACCCGACGGAAAGTATTACCTGTTCTATGTTCTCGACAAGGTCGGCGTTGTTTCCGTCGCGGTATGCGACGAGCCTGCCGGCAGATATAAGTTCCTGGGTTATGTACATTACGCGGACGGAACGCGTCTCGGAGACCGTGAGGGAGACGAGCCCCAGTTCGATCCCGGCGTGCTGACCGAAGGCGATGAGACCTTCCTCTATACAGGCTTCTGCGGAAGAGGCGACAAATCGCGCCACGGCGCTATGCTGACCGTGCTCGGCCCCGATATGCTGACGATCAAAGAGGAACCGAAGTTCATCGCACCGGGCAGCGAATACAGCGCGGGCACAGGCTTCGAGGAACATGCTTATTTCGAGGCAGCTTCAATCAGGAAGAAGGACGGAAAGTACTATTTCATTTATTCCTCAGAGGTTATGCACGAGCTGTGCTGGGCGGTTTCCGATTCGCCTCGCGGCGAGTTTAAGTACGGCGGCGTGCTCGTGAGCAACTGCGACCTGCATATCGGTTCGTATAAGCCCGCGGAAGAGGCTTCGGCATACGGCGCGAACAACCACGGCAGTATGGTGGAGATCGCCGGGAAATGGTACATTTTCTATCACAGACATACGAACGGCAACTGGTTCTCGAGACAGGGCTGCGCGGAGCCGCTCGAATTCGCGGCGGACGGCACGATCCTCCAGGCGGAGATCACATCATGCGGCTTAAACGGCGGACCGCTTCCCGACAAGGGAGAGTATCCCGCGTACATCGCATGCAACCTGTTTAACGAAAAGCATGAGCTCTATGTGAATCCCGAGGCCGCGAGAGTGGTACAGGCAGGCGGAGAGGGACAGTATCCTTACGCATACATCAGAAGGATCTCCGACGGAACAACGGTCGGCTTCAAGTATTTTGACTGTCATGCGGTAAAGGGCATCAGGATCTTTACGAGAGCGTACGCGAACGGAATCTTCGAGATCCGCGCTTCGTACGGCGGAGAGGTGCTCGGAACGATAGAAGTGCACAATGAGAACATCTGGAAGGCCGGAGAGTGCATGTTCACGGATAAGGCATTCCCGGACGGAAAGCAGGCTCTGTACCTGACCTTTAAGGGAACGGGCGGATGCAGCCTGAAGGCGTTTGAATTCTTACACTAAGCATAAATTAAGGGCTGCGGTGGATTCCGCAGCCCGGTTTTTTATGTTTTGGTTCATACTATGCAATCGTTTGCACAAGAAGCTCTGCCTGAGGACATGCCTCCAGGCACTCAGAGCAATCGGCACAATCCGATGCGTCCGAGATGTAGGGGGTAGGGTGTTCATAAGGCATCCCGAGCATGATGCAGATGTTGTTCGCGCTGCATGCTCCGATGCACTCGCAGCATCCGCTGCATAGGTTGTTTTCCACTACGATCATCACATTACTCATATAAAACTCCCCCGTATATGTATCCATGTGCAGATAAGCGAGAAAAAACGTACTCCCATTATACACGGAAAAACGTCTTTTGTCCAGCACATAACACGATTTCTGAATAAAAAAGTTTGGGAAATATTCATTTCCGCGGCACACTACCTTGATTTTTTCACGCTTTTTTATATAATGTTATTCGTGCGTTTATGCGTAAAGCCCGCAAAACTGTTCGCGGGAGGCAAAAAAGGAAAGGAAAGCAATATGATTCAGGCAAGCAATGTAACCTTACGCCTCGGCAAGAGAGCCTTGTTCGAGGATGTTAATATCAAATTCACCGAGGGCAACTGCTACGGTCTCATCGGAGCGAACGGAGCCGGAAAGTCTACGTTCCTCAAGATCCTCGCAGGCCAGCTCGAGCCCAGCAAGGGAGAGGTCATCATGACTCCCGGACAGAGACTGTCCTTCCTCGAGCAGGATCACTTCAAGTACGACGCTTACACGGTACTTGACACCGTTATCCTCGGAAATAAGCGCCTTTATGAGATCATGAAGGAAAAGGACGAGATCTATGCCAAAGAGGATTTCACCGATGAGGACGGCATCAGGGCATCCGAACTTGAGGGTGAGTTCGCGCAGATGAACGGCTGGGAGGCAGATTCCGACGCGGCTACGCTCCTGAACGGTCTCGGCGTTGACACGGAATACCATTACATGATGATGAGCGATATCAAGGACGCGCTCAAGGTTAAGGTCCTGCTCGCGCAGGCGCTTTTCGGAAATCCCGATGTCCTGCTGCTCGACGAGCCTACGAACCACCTCGATCTCGAGGCTATCAACTGGCTGAACGAGTTCCTCATCAATTTTGACAATACGGTCATTGTCGTATCCCATGACCGTTACTTCCTCAACAAGGTCTGCACACAGATTGCCGACATCGACTACTCGAAGATCCAGCTCTACGCCGGCAACTACGATTTCTGGTACGAGTCGAGCCAGCTGATGATCAGACAGATGAAGGAAGCGAACAAGAAAAAGGAAGAGAAGATCAAGGAACTGCAGGAATTCATCCAGCGATTCTCCGCGAACGCTTCGAAGTCCAAGCAGGCTACCTCGCGTAAGCGTGCCCTTGAGAAGATCCAGCTCGACGATATCAGACCTTCGAGCCGCGTATATCCTTACATTGATTTCAGACCCAACCGCGCGATCGGCAACGAGGTCCTGACCGTTAAGAACCTTTCCAAGACGATCGACGGAGTAAAGGTCCTTGACAATATCAGCTTTGTGGTCGGCCGTGAGGACAAGATCGCGTTCGTAGGTTCGAACACGCAGGCTACCACCACATTGTTCAAGATCCTCACTGAGGAGATGGAGCCCGATGAGGGAACCTTCAAGTGGGGCGTTACCACCGAGCGCAGCTACTTCCCGAAGGACAACACCGAGGAATTCAAGGGCGAGGAGTCGATCGTCGATCATCTGATGCCTTTCTCACCGGTTGATGACCAGCAGTATGTCCGCGGATTCTTGGGCCGCATGCTCTTTAAGGGCGAGGACGGCGTAAAGAAAGTATGCGTACTTTCCGGAGGTGAGCGCGTAAGAGTAATGCTTTCGAAGATGATGATCCTCGGCTCGAACGTCCTGATCATGGACGAGCCCACGAACCATTTGGATATGGAATCGATCACCGCTCTTAACAACGCGATGATCAAGTTCCCCGGAGTTGAGCTGTTCTCGGCGCTTGACCATCAGTTCATCCAGACCACGGCGAACCGCATTATGGAGATCACTCCCGACGGAAGACTGATCGACAAGGTATCCACATATGACGATTATCTCGCGAATGATGAAATGGCGAGAAAGAGAACGGTACTTGCGGTCAACACCGAAGAAGAAACAGAAGATTAAATATTTGGAAAACGGAGACACTATGCATAAACTTGGCATTAACAAACAGGGCGGCAAATACACAGCGGCGATCTGCGCGCAGTCGGCCCGCAGCTGCAGGCTGAGGCTGTACGACGCGGGAGCGCCCGAGCCGAAGGAAGTTATCGCCATGAAGGAAGACCCGAAGCATGCCTCCGTTTTTTTCTGCGAATTTGAGACCCGCGCCGACGAATACGATTTTGAGACCGATCTCGGCGTGATGAACGATCCTTATGCGGTAAGGATGAGCGGCGACAGGATATTCGGCTTTGACCGCGACTATGTGCGCGCCGCCATGCCCGGCGCCGAGCTTAAGTTCGCCGACCGCGCGCATAAGAGCATCGATTATTCCGATCTGATAATCTATAAGCTCCACGTGCGCGGCTTTACGAAGCATCCGAGCGCGCGTTCAGAGGAACCCGGAACCTTTAAGGCGGTGATCAGGAAGATCCCCTATATAAAGTCTCTGGGCTTTAACGCAGTGCTCCTGATGCCCTGCTATGATTTTGACGAGGTAATGCCCGCAGGCTTCGGACAGCCCGCCAGGATCAATTACTGGGGCTACGGCTCACCCGCGAACTATTTCGCGCCGAAGACCGCTTACGCCGCGGATCCGAAGAAGGCATGCGAGGAATTTGCCTCCATGGTAAAAACCTTCCACGCAAGCGGGCTCGAAGTGCTGATGGAGATGGATTTTACTCCTCAGGTCCCCGATATCCTTACGCTTGAAGCGCTGCGCTTCTGGCACGAGACATATCACATCGACGGCTTCAGACTGATGAGCGGCAGCTTTTCTCCGAGACTTGCAGCTACCGATCCTTATCTGAAGAGCGTCAAGCTTATTCGTGATCACTGGCCCGAGGACTGTACCGGTACGCCGCTGAGGCGGGAGAGGCCTGTACTTGCGGAGGCCAACGAAGACTATATGAAGGCCGTCCGCAGGTTCATTACCGGTGATGAGGGTGTGATAAAGGAGTTCTCCGACAGGATCCGCGACAACGGCAATCTTGCCGCGAAAGTGAACTATTTCGCGGATCATGACGGCTTTACGCTGGCGGATGTATTCTCATATGATGTGCGTCATAATGACGCGAACAACGAGAAGAATCTCGACGGGCGCGAGATCAATTACAGCTGGAACTGCGGAGTTGAGGGACCGACTCAGAGCCGGACCGTCAACAGGCTGCGCGTTAAGATGATAAAGAACGCTCTTGCGGTGCTGTTCATGTCGCAGGGCACTCCGATGCTGATGGCCGGAGACGAGTGCGGAAGCACACATTACGGCAACAATAACCCGTATTGCTGCGATAATGAGCAGGGCTGGGTCGTATGGCAGAACAATGCTTTCGCGAATGAAATCAGGCGTTTTACGAAGGACGTGATAGCTCTTCGCAAGGCACACCGCATTTTCTCGAATATCATCGAGCTTCGCGGCTCGGACTATATACACAGCGGCTGCCCCGATGTTTCCTTCCACGGAACGAAGGCCTGGTATCCGGATTTCGGACATTTCTCGAGGACGCTCGGAATGCTGCTGAACGGCGAATACGCGATCACCGACCGCGTGAACAGGGACACGAGCTTCTATGTGACCTTCAACATGCACTGGGAGGAGCATGAATTCGATCTCCCCTCGGTAAACCACAGCACCTTCAGATTTGTATTCTCAACCGATCCAAAGAATGCTTATGACGGCGGAAAGAGCTGTATCGCGGCGCCCAGGAGCATCGCGGTATTCGCGGTGGATAAGGGTAAGAACGATCCTTCGAAGCAGACGAAAAACGGCACAGAAAAAGGATAAGGCATATGATCGCACTCCATGTCACGGATATTAAGAATTTCATGTCGCTGCTTTTTGGCGGAACGGCTTTCGACAATTTCAGCTTTGTCGAGGGCGATATCAGCGTGGCCGTGGATTACCATATCGACGGGCAGATCAACGCGGCGTTCTTCGGCGATGACGAGAAGCCCGGAAACGCGTTCCAGAGCTGGGAGCAGACGAAGCCCATCGTGACTCAGATGATCAAGGGAAAGAGGCTTCCGGTCTCGATGAAGCTCGTGCTTAAGAAGCCCGGGCAGGGCGACCTGACCTATCTGCTCAACATCCGCTTTGACAATAACAATCTGCTGCTCGTGACCGGTATTTCCCATACCGTATTCACTCTCGACAAGACAGGAGAGAAGGAATGGGACGACAATATGCGCGGGTTCCTCACCAGGAACGGGATCGAGTTCGAGGAGATGTAGGCGGTCTGTTCTAAACAAAAAATAAACTGTTTATTAAATGTTAGCACTCGACGCGTTTGAGTGCTAATTTTGATTGACAATGCTTTTGGAACGGACTATTATTGAATCAGAAATGCGAAGCCGATATAAGAAGACTTCGCACGGCATCCGTAGCCTGAGCGCTAAATCCAACCGGATGCCGCAAAGAACGAAAACCATGGAAAAAGGTAATCTTTCAATCAATTCGGAGAACATATTCCCCATTATCAAAAAATGGCTTTATTCCGATCACGACATATTCTACCGCGAGCTGATCTCGAACGGCAGCGACGCGATCACAAAGCTTAAGAAACTGGCCATGATAGGCGAGTTCGAGGAGAAGGACGGCGAGGAGTACAGGATCGACGTTGAGGTTTCTCCCGAGGAGAAGACGATCGTTATCAGAGATAACGGTATCGGTATGACAGCGGACGAGGTTAAGGAATACATTAACCAGATCGCGTTCTCCGGCGCGGCCGATTTCCTTGAGAAGTACAAGGATAAGGCGAACGATGACCAGATCATCGGACACTTCGGACTCGGCTTCTACTCGGCGTTCATGGTAGCGCACAGAGTGACCATTTCCTCGCTTTCCTATCAGAAGGACGCGAAGCCCGTATTCTGGTCTTCGGAAGAGGGCATGGAGTTCGAGATGGATGAGGGCGACAAGACCGAGCGCGGTACCGAGATCACCCTTTACCTGAACGAGGACAGTTATGAATTCGCGAACGAGTACAGGGCGAAGGAAGTTCTGGACAAATACTGCTCGTTCATGCCCGTTCCGATCTATTTCAGGAACGTTGACGCGAAGGAAGAACCGAAGAAGGACGAAGTGATCGACGCCGAGGTCAATGAAAAAGGCGAAGCTGCCGAGTCTGAAGGCGGGGAGCAGGAGAAGAAGGGACCGAAGCCCATCAACGAGACCGCTCCGCTCTGGACAAAGCATCCCAACGACTGCACCGAGGAGGAGTATAAGGACTTCTACCGCAAGGTATTCCACGATTACAGGGAGCCTCTGTTCTGGATCCACCTGAACATGGACTATCCGTTCAACCTCAAGGGTATCCTTTACTTCCCGAAGATCAATATTGAGTACGAGAGCATTGAGGGAGTTATAAAGCTTTACTCGAACCAGGTATTCATTGCCGATAACATCAAAGAGGTCATCCCTGAGTTCCTGATGCTCTTAAAGGGCGTCATCGACTGCCCCGACCTGCCTCTTAACGTTTCGAGAAGCGCGCTTCAGAATGACGGCTTTGTGCGCAAGATTAACGACTATATCACGAAGAAGGTTGCGGATAAACTTTCGGGCATGTTCAAGACCGACCGTGAGAATTACGAGAAATACTGGGACGATATCAGTCCCTTCATCAAGTACGGTTGCTTAAAGGACGTCAAATTCAATGAGAAGATCAGGTATTACGTGATCTATAAGGATCTCGACGGCAAATATCTGACTCTTGAGGAGTACTTAAAGGCCACCAAGGGTGAGGACGCGGAAGAGAAGAAAGAGGATTCCGCTGCCGATACCGTGGCTAAAGCCGAGAGCGAGGAAGCTGCGGAGAAGGCTGAAGGGCAGCCCGACGCAGAGCCCGTTAAGGATAAGGTCTACTATGTGACCGACGAGAAGCAGCAGAGCCAGTACATTAACATGTTCAGGGCAGAGAAGCTGAACGCCGTTATCCTTTCGCACAACATTGACCAGCCCTTCATTCAGCAGCTGGAGCAGGATAATGATAAGATAGCGTTCCTGCGCATTGACTCCGATGTTTCGGACAGCATCAAGGGCGAGGTCACCGAGGACGAGAAGAAAGCCCTCGAGGACGAGCAGAAGGAACTGGAGAGCCTGTTCCGCAAGGTTCTGGGCAAGGATAAGCTCGAGGTAAAGGTTGAGAAGCTTAAGAGCGAGAAGATTTCTTCGGTCATCACTCTCGGCGAGGAGAGCCGTCGTATGTCCGACATGATGAAGATGTACAGCATGCCCGGAATGGATCCCGACATGTTCGGCGGACAGGAGACTCTTACGCTTAACAGCAGCAACCAGCTTGTCAGGTACCTGACCGAGCATAAGAAGGGCCATAAGGTCGAGCTCATCGTCGCGCAGCTCTACGACCTTGCGATGCTTTCACACAAGCCTCTCGCGCCCGAAGCCATGACGGCATTCATCGAAAGAAGCAATGAGATCATGGAGATGATCTCCAAATAACGGTTTTACGGATTGGAGTTTCAGATGGCGAACAACGACAACAACGAACCTATACTGCGGCAGCTGCTTCAGGTGTGGCGTGATTACTACGACGAGATATTCGAGGTGGACCTGCAGACCGGAGCTTTTGAAACCCTGATGGAACACAACAGGGGGAGATGGCCGGTCAAGGGCTTCGCGGGGATCGAGGTCATGATCCTCGCGGAGAAGCTCGTGCACCCCGACGACAAGAAGGCTTTCGCGGATTTCTTCGATCTTGAGGGGATCGCGCGAAGGATCCTTGACGATATCAATGTCACGAAGCTGAACTTCCGCATTCGCGTCGAGAACGGCGAATACGCCTGGGTAAAGGTCAAGAACATCGTACCCACGAAGCAGCCCGGAGACGAGATCAAGTTCTTTTCGTGCTTCAGAAGGCTGGATGACGAGGCCGCCGCGGATCTGAAATATAAGCAGGAGCTGGTC
Organism: Lachnospiraceae bacterium; assembly: GCA_017553665.1. The sequence goes on along the minus strand of JAFZKM010000326.1, from coordinate 2,916 downwards.
GACGCGCTTGAGGAGCAGAGAAAGCTGTTCAGTGAGCAGACTCGCCTGATCAAAGAGGTTACGGACCGCGTCAGATCGCCGCTCGCCGGCATCATCAGCATGGCCGCGCTCGCGAAGAACGATTCGACAGATACCGACGCATCGGCAGAGCGTTTCGCGATGATCGAGAGCGAAGCGGTGTCGATGAACCGTGCGTTGAAGAGTCTCATTACCGAGGATGAGGAGCTTGAGCTGCCCGTCTTCGAATTCCATGACAAACCGATCAACGAGATCAGCTACGGACGGCAGTACGACTATGACAAAAAGTCTTCCGAGGAAGGGCTGGATGATATTTTCGTTCCCGAGGGCTTTGCCTATGTATCGAATACGATAAAGCCTTTCAGCGGACGCTATGAGGAGATTTACGATTTCACGGGCAAGAGGATACTGCTCGCGGAGGGCAATAAGCTCAGCCATGAAGTCATCCGCAATATGTTCACCGCCATGGGGGCCGAGGTCGATTCCTGCAGCGACGGAAAGTCCGCAGTCATCGAGTTCATCGCGCATCCCGCGAAGACCTACGATCTGGTGATGGCCGATACCGTGCTGGATGAGATAGACGGATTCTCAGTAGCGAAATGCATCCGCATCAGCGGTAAGGAGGACGGCGAGACCGTTCCGATATTCGCGCTTACCGCGGACGCTTCAGGTACGGAGATAAAGAAGGCTTACAAGTACAATTTCACGGCGCTGTTCTCAAGGCCGATCGATTTTGTGAGCCTGTTCGAGAGAGTGAGCAAGGAAATAGGAAGATAAAAAAGTGACGTTCGGACTGTGTGTCACGGAGTCGTAAAACCCGGTCGGCTACCTTCATCGGGCTACGCACTAATTGTCACGTTCTCCCGGCGACGAAAGAAGATTTGTCGCCTTCGAACGTGCACAGTGCTTGCCCGATTCAGTCGCTCCCTGATTGTTTTACGACAACCCTGACACACAGTCCGGACTGTTTACAGAATGTTTGCATATAGACCTGAACTTGCTCAGGATGATTAATTTGTGAGTAACAGTGAGACCGCAGTCTCGAATTTGTCGGGGTGCTTTGCGTTCACGACGCATACCATGTAGTATTGGGTCATGAGATCGTAGCCGTTCATTTTATTGAGGGCTTCGGTTATGTTGACCGCGTAGCAGGTGGTCGTGTCGGCAGCGGGGCCTGCGGAAGGGTCATCATCGTCATGATAGGTTGGTCTGTAGGTGAGGAGCTCGCCGAGCATGTTGCGCGTATCCGCGGAGAGCAGGGGCTCGAGGTCGGCGAACATGCCTGACTCGAGATAGCCTGTGAGTTCAGCCACGGGCAGGATCATGAAGTCAATCTCGGAAGCAGCGATGTAGGTCATGAGCTTCGTGCGTGAATTGTAGCCGTCCGATGTGACATAGTAGCTTGTGTCAAGAGTTACGCGCTGCAGTTTCTCATCGGTGATGAAGGCCTCGTTCAGTTTTGTCTCATAGATATCATAGGCCGCCTGCGTAAAAGGATCGTCGAGGACGGCGATATTGCATACGATCTCTTCCTGCGGCCCAAGGATCTGGACCAGGAGCAGCACAAGTGCTGCAACACCCGCAGCGATCGCGACCAGCTTCCAGAGGAAATAGTCCCTGAAGAACTCCCATTTGGCTGCGCCGGTCAGTGATCTGAATTTTTCAAAGGCGCCCCGTTCATCTCTTTTGCCGTAGATGGCGGCATCTTCCTGTAAAGTAGTTTTATCTTTTTCATTCAGTTCGCGCATATTGTTACCTCCGCTTTGCTCCGGTCATTCACGGCTTGTGCTTCACACGATTCTGTCTGCCCCGCATATGGAAAAAGCCCTGAAACCCGATTGTTTCAAGGCTTATCCGATGAGCTGAGAATGGGACTTGAACCCACGACCTATTGATTACGAATCAATCGCTCTACCGACTGAGCTATCCCAGCGCACAGTGAGAAAATGTCTCACGCAATTAGTTATGATACATCGTTTTGCGGTCAGTGTCAACAGTAAATAATCACGTGCCTGATACGGTCACGCCGAGCTTCTTCGCAAGCTCCAGCGAGGGAAGATTTGAGGGCTCAATCTTCGCTTCAAAACGTTCGAAGCCGCATTCCCTTCCGTATTCGAGGGCTGCGAGACAGGCCTCGTAAGCATAGCCCTGCCTTTGGTATTTGGGCAGGATCGCGTAGCTTAATTCACCCGTCTGTGAGGCGGAACCGTTTATTATACCGACGACACCTATACAGGTCCCGGATCTGCGTATGCATTCTTCAATGCTGCGACAGTCCGGGGCCTTTAAAAATATTCCGAAATTGCCGTAGCCGTAAAAGCCGTACTGGTATTTTATGTAAGAGCGGTGAAACTCGAGGAATTCTTCGGGAGAGAGCGCGGCGGGAGCCTTATCTGTCATGCAGCCGCATTTCGCGTAGATATCACGGCAGAGTTCAGCCTCGTCCAAAGTAAACTCGCGTATGACGAGCCTGTCCGTAATATCGATAAGGCCTGCGGGCCAATTCTCATCATCTGCGCCGCTCAGTTCATGTTTTATTTCGGTATCCTTGTTCAAAATCTGCCTCCCTGATGACGGTATGCGTTAATCCGGCCCGTTATCTGCTTTGACAATCCCTGCTCTGCCTGTATTGAAAAGAAGCTGCGGAAAATGTAGAATAAAGAAGAAATATGTATCCATCATAGCACGGAAGGAGCATTCGTCAACAGCATGGAGATAGAGAAAAAACTATTGATAAATTATCTGCCCGGAGATTTGGGCAGCTTTGAGAAGCGCGAGATCGAGCAGGGATATCTGTGTACGAGTCCGACGCTGCGCATCAGGAAGAGCAATGACGATTATATCCTGACATACAAGAAAAAGTCCGATAAGCCGGCTAAGGACGGCACGATCTGCAAT
>JAFZKM010000325.1 GCA_017553665.1 Lachnospiraceae bacterium | reverse complement strand
TGTAGGACGCCACCTTACCCGACTGGTCGAGCACCGAAGTCAGCAGCGCTGCCATGAACTCCGCGGGGTAGTAACGCTTCAGATACGCGGTCTGGTAAGCCACTACCGCGTAGCATGTCGCGTGCGCCTTATTGAACGCGTATTTCGCGAAATCGGTCATCTCGTCGAAGATCTTATTGCCGACCTCGGCCGAAATGCCTTTGCCCGCGCATCCGAGCACATTCTCGTCGGGATTTCCGTATACGAAATTCTGGCGTTCCTTCGCCATAACCTCGGCCTTTTTCTTCGACATCGCTCGCCTTACCAGGTCGCTTCGGCCGAAGCTGTAGCCCGCCAGATCGCGCACGATCTGCATAACCTGCTCCTGATATACGATACACCCGTGCGTGGGCTCAAGGATCGGACGCAGTTCCTCACACTCATAGTGAATGGAGTCCTTCTCCTGCTTGCCCTTTATGTATTTCGGGATAAAGTCCATCGGGCCCGGTCTGTACAACGCGATGCCCGCGATGATATCTTCAATGTTCTCAGGCTTCAGTTCCTTCATGAACGCGGTCATTCCCGCGGATTCCAGCTGGAAAATGCCCTCGGTCCGGCCCGACGCTATAAGGTCATAGACCGATCTGTCTGAATAATCTATATTGTCAATGTCAAAATCCGGATCCTTGCCCGAATTCCTGACAGCCTTCGCCGCGTCATCGATGACCGTAAGGTTGCGCAGTCCCAGGAAGTCCATCTTCAAAAGGCCCAGCTCCTCGAGCGTGGTCATCGTGTACTGCGTCGTGATGACATTATCCGAGGACCTCGAGAGCGGCACGAATTCATCGACCGGCGCAGGCGCTATTACTACGCCCGCCGCGTGGATCCCCGTATGTCTCGGAAGTCCCTCGAGCCTCATGGACATTTCGATAAGGTTGTGGGTTTCGGGTTCATTATCGTATGCCGATCTGAACTCGGGATTCTGCGCGAGCGCTTTTCCGAGCGTGATGCCGAGCTCCTTCGGAACCATCTTCGCGATCCTGTCCACATCCGCGTAGCTCATGTCGAGCGCGCGTCCGACATCGCGCAGTACGGCCCTCGCCTGCAAAGTACCGAAGGTCACGATCTGCACCACGTGGTCCTTTCCGTACTTGCGCATAACATAGTCAATGACCTCCTGCCTTCTCTCGGGGCAAAAGTCAATATCGATATCGGGCATCGTTACGCGCTCGGGGTTCAGGAAACGTTCAAATACGAGATTGTACGGCATCGGGTCGATCTCCGTGATATCGAGCACGTATGATACGATGCTTCCTGCCGCGCTTCCTCTTCCGGGTCCGACCGGAATGTCATGCGTCTTCGCGAAATGTATGAAATCCCATACGATCAGGAAATAATCGACAAAGCCCATGTTTCTGATCGTCGTGAGTTCGTATCCCATGCGCTCGCGGAGCTCGTTAAATTCCGCCTCGGACTTGTCTCCGTAACGCTCCTTAAGTCCCTTCTCGCAGAGCATCGTAAGATATGTCTCGGAATTATAGCCTTCGGGCACGTCAAAATGCGGCAGCTTGTAATGTCCGAATTCAAAATCGACATTGCATCGCTCCGCTATCTTCGCAGTATTGTCCAATGCTTCGGGAACATATCCGAACAGAGAACGCATCTCCTCTTCGGATTTGAGATAGAACTGCCCGCCTTCGTAACGCATGCGGTCCTCATCCGTTACCTTCTTCTGCGTCTGAATGCAGAGAAGGATGTCGTGAGGCACGGCGTCGTCCGCGAAGGTGTAGTGAACATCGTTCGTAGCGACCAGATCTATGCCGGTCTCCTCATGCATTCGAAGCAGCTGGGAATTGACCGTGCCCTGGTCCGGGATGCCGTGATCCTGCAGTTCCAGAAAGAAATTACCGTGACCGAATATCCGGTCGTATTTAAGCGCCGAGGCCTTAGCGTCCTCGTATCTGCCTTTGAGAATGAGATTCGGGATCTCGCCCGCCAGACATGCGGAAAGCGCTATTATCCCCTGATGATAGCGCTCCAGAACTTCATCGTCGACGCGGGGCTTATAGTAGAAACCCTCGGTAAAGCCCCGTGAAACGATCTTTATCAGATTTTGATAGCCCTCGTTGTTCTCGGCAAGAAGGATCATATGGCGGTATCTCTCGTCGGATACCGAATTCTCCTTCTCGAAGCGGGACGCGGGCGCGACATAGACCTCGCAGCCGATGACCGGCTTGATGCCCACTGCCTTGCATGCGCGGTAAAAATCAACGCAGCCGTACATTACGCCGTGATCGGTGATCGCGAGCGAATCCATACCGAGCTCTTTTGCACGCGCAGTGATCTCCTTTATCTTTCCGGATCCGTCGAGCAGACTGTACTCAGTATGCACATGCAAGTGTGTAAATGCCATTGTTCGTCCCCTTTGCCAACTCCCTGAAACACCGTTCAACCGGTGTATTTATCATAGATCCAGCTTAGGACGGGTCTTGTCGAATACGGAATCCACGTCAAAGAAAGGCGTCAGTTTTTCGGGCGTCTTCACCATGCGTTCTCCGTCCGCGTTGATACGTCCCTGCCTTAAATAACCGTCACGTATCTGAACCCAGTACTGCGCGGAATCCACGTTGCAGAAATACCAGAAATCGTATTTTTTCATAAGTTCGTACTTTTCGCCGCTGTAACCTCTCCAGTTGCAG
>JAFZKM010000324.1 GCA_017553665.1 Lachnospiraceae bacterium | reverse complement strand
GGGAGCAGCAGTTTTTCGCGCGAGAAAAACGGAGATCATGTCAGGGTTCCGTACTTGAGGATCAATGCACGCGGAGCGTCGTACAGAGAGATCATCGAGAGCGAAGCGATGGGACTCGTAAACGATGGATACTATGAAAAGATCCTGCCTGTCTGGCACGAATACTTACAATCGAAAAACGCCGATATGGATGAATGCTACGACGCTGATATGTACATCGTTGCGTCGTACTACGATAAGCTCTGCTACTGTGACTTCGCATACGGACAGAAAGAAAAGGTGAAGGAATACCTTTGGGCTTCGGTCGGTAAGACCCCGAGAGATCTTTATGCATCGACTCTCCCTGGGCTTAATATAGTCTATGAAACGGCCGACTTTAAGAAACTGAAACTCAATGACCCGGAAAGAATAGAAAAGATAAAGAACGATATTTTCAACATGGCACGGGAATTTGTAGAAGACAACTACGGCCCGGCAGAGTTTCATTTTAACGTAACCGTCTGGCATCCGAAGATGCAATGCTACAACGGATACGGGATGGCAAGAGAAGACTGACGGAAATCATTTCTTTGACTTAGATTTGTTATTCAATGCTTAAATTGGCCTGTTTTAAAATCTCTAAAAGAGGTTCCTAGTCTGCCGAGTTCGATATTATCCGGTCTCAGGTGTGGGCGCTGCAGATGAAACTTCCGGGACTCGTAAGCAACGTCGGCACTTGCGCGAGAAGCGAATGCTCTCAGCCCGGCGAAGCCGGTGTCGCAGACTATATGCAACTGCCGAGACCGTAGGTCTTGAGCAATTGCATATGTCTGTGACAGGAGCGTGAAACGCGGGCTGAGAGCTGAGCGAACGTACATCGAGCGATTTATTCGCGAGATGGCGCTTAGTGTCCGTTACGTTGCGACCCGAAGCGAGAGCGTGTGCCCGGAAGTTTTATCGTCGCCGCCCGCACCGTCACTCGGCTGATACCTGAAAGTATCCGGCCGGTTGCTATCACTTGGCTTGTACCTGATAGTATTTAACCGGTTGCTATCACTCGGCTGGTAACCTTCGCAAATTTAGTCAACAAATGCCAATTACGGCGATTCTAAAAAGAAACGCGCCTCCCTAAAATGAAGTTGTAAAACAAAAACTTCGTTTTGGGGAGGTATTTTTATGAAATACGGTTATTTTGACGATTCCGCCAGAGAATACGTTATCGACAGAGTTGATCTTCCGGTGTCCTGGACCAATTATCTCGGCGTGGAGGACATGGCTGCGGTCGTTAATCATACCGCAGGAGGCTACTGCTTCTATAAAACTCCCGAATACCACAGGATATCTCGTTTTCACGGGAATAACGTTCCCATGGACCGCCCCGGTTTCTACGTTTATCTTCGTGACAATGCCGACGGCGACTACTGGTCCGCTTCCTGGCAGCCTGTCGGCAAAGACCTTGAAAAGGCAAAATATCGCACCAGACACGGACTTTCTTATACCGTTTACGAGTGCGATTACAACGGAATCCATTCAGAGGAAAAGCTCTGCATCCCGCGCGGCGAGAACGTTCTGCTCTGGGATGTGAAGGTAAAGAATACCGGCGACAAAGAGCGTGATCTCTCCATATTCTCATATCTTGAATTCTCATTCCACCATGTAATGATCGACAATATCAATTTCCAGATGAGCCTTTACTGCGCAGGCGGTTCGTATAAGGACGGTGTGATCGAAGAAGACCTCTTCTATGAGGAGGACGGCTATCAGTACTTTACCGCGAACTTCGAGCCTGACGGCTTTGACTGCGTAAGGGATAAGTTCCTCGGAACATATAATACCGAGACGAATCCTCAGGCTGTCATCAACGGTAAGTGCTTCGGCTCCGAGGAAAAGGGCATGAGCCATTGCGGAAGCCTGATGAAGAAGTTCGTCCTTAAGCCCGGCGAGGAAGTAAGATACATCTTCATGCTCGGCGAGGGTAAGCGCGAGGCCGCGTTCCCCATCAGAAAGAAATATTCGGACTTTAAGAACGTTGACGCCGCTTATGAAGACTTAAGGCTTTACTGGAAGCGCAAGGCTGACGCGATGGTCATCGATACGCCGAACGCAGGCATGAATTCCCTGATCAATATCTGGACCCTTTATCAGTCCGAGATAAATGTCATGTTCTCTCGTTTTGCTTCGTTCATCGAGGTCGGCGGAAGAGTAGGTCTGGGCTATCGTGACACAGCGCAGGACGCGATGACCGTGCTTCACTCAAATCCCGAGAAGTGCCGTTCCAGGATCATTGAGCTCCTTAAAGGCCTTACGACAAAGGGTTACGGGCTTCATCTTTTCCAGCCCGAATGGTTTGAGAAGGACGAGAAGGCCGCGGGCTTTGATTCCCCCACGGTTATCCCGAAGGCAGACAAGAGCGTTATCCATTCAGCCGAGCAGGCATGTTCTGATGACTGTCTCTGGCTGATCCCTTCGATCGTCGAATACATCAAGGAAACCGGAGATATTGATTTCGTCCGCAAGCAGGTAACTTACGCCGACACCTTTGTCGACGGCAATGATTTCGCCGAATCCGTTTATGACCACATGAAGAGGATCCTTGATTTCTCGACTGAACAGGTCGGAGCGAACGGTATCTGCAAAGGCTTAAGAGCCGACTGGAATGACTGCCTGAACCTCGGCGGCGGCGAGAGCACGTTGGTTACATTCCTTCTTTACAGAGCGCTTGATTGCTTTACGGAGCTTGCCGACGAGCTCGGCAATAAAGAGGATGTCGCGAAATACACAGAACTATTGGATAAAGTCAAAGAGATCTCAAACGGCATCTGCTGGGACGGCGACTGGTTCATCAGAGGCATTACCGCATCGGGCAGGAAGATCGGATGCAAGGAAGACGAAGAAGGCAGAGTCCATCTCGAGTCCAATGCATGGGCGATCCTTTCGGGAGCAGCTGATGAGGATAAGGCAAATAAGGCGCTTGACGCGATCGATAAGTATCTGTTCACACCTTACGGGCTGCTTCTTAACGCTCCTTCGTATACTAAGCCCGATCCCGAGATCGGCTTCGTTACACGCGTTTATCCCGGACTTAAGGAAAACGGCGCGATCTTCTCACATCCGAATCCCTGGGCACAGGCGGCTGCCTGCGTACTTGGAAGAGGCGACATCGCGATGAAGTTCTACAACGCGCTTTGCCCTTACAACCAGAACGACATGATCGAGATCAGGGAGAGCGAGCCCTACTCTTACTGCCAGTTCATCGCCGGCGTAGATCACACCGCGTACGGAAGGGCAAGACATCCGTTCATGACCGGCTCAGGAGGATGGTCGTATTTCACGGCTACGCATTATATTCTCGGCATCAGGCCCGATTACACATCGCTCACCGTTGATCCCTGCATCCCGGCGGATTGGAAGGAATTTAAGGTAAGCCGCATTTTCCGCGGAGTGACTTATAACATCACCGTAAAGAATCCCGACGGCAAAATGAAGGGCGTAAAGAGCATCGAGGTGGACGGCGTGAAGGCCGACAAGATCCCCGTATTCGAAAAAGGTTCGGTTCATAACGTAACCGTTGTGATGTAATGATCTTCATACATATACAGAAAAAGGAAGGGTGGCAACATGATCAAGTTCGGTACCGGCGGTTGGAGAGCCGTAATCGGAGATGAATTTACAAAAGAGAATCTGCAGATCCTTGCCCGCGCGATGTGCGACAAGATGAAGAGCGAGAAAGTGGCAGAGGAAGGCATTGTGATCGGCTATGACAGACGTTTCCTGTCGAAGGAAGCGATGCAGTGGATGGCCTGCGTTTTCGCGAAGGAAGGCATTGAGAGCTTTCTGGTCAATAAGGCCGCTCCGACACCGCTGCTCATGTATTACGTGCAGGTTCACCAGATGCATTACGGCATGATGGTGACCGCGAGCCATAATCCCGCTGTTTACAACGGTGTAAAGGTTTTTACTTACGGCGGCAGGGACGCCGATGAAGAGCAGACCGCCGACATCGAGGATTTCATCAGCAATGTGACCGACATCCCGGTTGAGGCGATGGATTACGAAGAGGGTGTGAAAAGCGGCATCATCCATGAGATATATCCTTTGAACGACTATATCGACGCGGTTCTCGCTTCGGTTGATGTGGAGAAGATAAAGAACGCGCATCTGAGAGTCGCCGTCGACCCGATGTACGGCGTCAGCGAGACCAGCCTTAAGACGATACTGCTCACGATGCGCTGTGATGTCGAGACGATCCACGACAGACATGACACGCTGTTCGGAGGAAAGCTTCCGGCGCCCAATGAAAGCACCTTACGCGATCTCCGCGCGCATGTACTTAATTACAGCTTTGACATAGGCATCGCGACCGACGGCGACGCGGACCGTATCGGCATCATTGACGATAAGGGCAATTTCCTTCATCCGAACGACATCCTTGTGCTGCTGTATTACTACCTGGTCAAATACAAAGGCTTCAAGGGCGACTGCGTTAGAAATATCTGCACCACGCATCTGCTTGACAATATCGCGAAGGCGTTCGGATATAACTGCTACGAGGTTCCGGTCGGCTTCAAGCACATTTCCGCGAAGATGAGCCTGACAGACGCGATCATCGGCGGTGAGTCATCGGGCGGAATGGCCGTAAAAGGCCATATCAGAGGAAAGGACGGCATATACGCGGCGGCGCTCATTGTAGAGATGCTCGCGGTCACGGGCATGAAGCTTTCGGACATCATCGCTTCGATCAAGAAGGAATACGGCGCGATGGCGTTTGTCGAGAGGGATTACCGCTTCAGCAAAGAGAAGAAAGAGGAGATCGTTAAAAGGCTTCTCGCGGATAAGGAACTTCCCGAGATCCCGTTCGAGAGCGCAAAAATATCCTACCTCGACGGCCTCAAGATATACTTCGCGGACGGCGGCTGGATATCCGTCAGATTCTCTGGAACAGAGCCGCTTCTGCGCATTTTCACCGAGATGAAGGAGACCTCGGACGCGGAAAAACTCATTGGCATTTTCGAGAGCTTTCTTGAGCTTTCGTGAACGTGACAATTTTTGTCAAAAGATGCCAAATCGGTTTAAAGACTTTTGGCTCCAAATAAATAAAATTGTAATTGGAGTTGAGGTAATAAAAGTGGGGTAGCAAAATGTTCAAGAGTCAAGGGGTTAAGAAAAACAATGTCAAGAAGAATCTGATGCTTCTGACTATGGTGGCGCCTACCGCTATCTGGCTGATCCTGCTCAGGTACATCCCGATGGCCGGGATCGTGATAGCGTTCAAGAAATACAAGGTGTACACCGCCGATCCTTCTTTGATCAACAATATCACTCATTCCAAGTGGGTCGGCTTAAGTAATTTCAAATTCCTGTTTACTTCCTCCGACACACTTCTGGTCCTCAGGAACACGGTAGGCTACAACCTTCTCTGGATAGCTCTCGGAGTAGTGATCTCGGTTTCATTCGCGATCATGCTGAACGAGATTACGAGCCGATTCGTAGCGAAGACCTACCAGACCATGATGTTCTTCCCGTTCTTCATCAGCTGGGTAGTAGTCAGCTATTTCGTAATGTCGCTGCTCGATCCCACGAGCGGACTTATCGTAAAGCAGCAGATAGCGAAAACCGGCGAGGCGACGAACTGGTACCACGATTATAAGCCGTGGCCTGTCATCCTTACGATCTGCAATCTCTGGAAGAACATGGGTTACCAGACCATCCTTTATCTTGCGGCCATTACCGGAATTGACAAATCCCAGTACGAGGCGGCTTCGATCGACGGAGCGAGCAAGGCACAGCAGATCTGGTACGTAACGATCCCTAACCTTCGTAAGATGATCATCATCCTGCTGATCATGGATGTTGGAAAGATATTTAACTCAGACTTCGGTCTGTTCTTCTCGGTTCCCCAGAACTCGGGAACGATCTTCAGGACCACTCAGGTGCTTGATACCTATGTATACAGAGCGCTGATGAATTCACAGAATATCGGCATGAGTACGGCGGCTTCGCTGTTCCAGAATTCCGTAGGATTCGTTCTTATCATGATCACAAATACCGTGATCAGAAGGATCGATCCGGATTCATCTTTGTTCTAAATCGGAGGTAAGCCATGAGTCGAGAGAAAACCAAGAGAAACAGGCTGCAGAGCGTATCCATACCGACAGAAGTCATTTTCCACATAATAGTCGGCGGTTTTGCACTGGCCTGCATCATACCGTTCATATTCGTAATCATAATTTCATTTTCTTCGGAGGAGAGCATCCGCCTGATCGGTTATTCGTTCAAACCTCTGAAGTGGTCGACAGAGGCATACAGCTTCGTGCTGCAGATGGGAAGCCAGCTGTGGAGATCTTATTTCAACAGCTTCCTCGTATCGATCGTAGGTACAGTCACCAGCGTGCTGATGTGCATACTGTACGCCTACGCATTGTTCAGAAGAGACTTTAAATACAGAAAGTTCTTCATGTTCTTCGCTTTCTTCACGATGCTGTTCGGCGGCGGACTTGCGCCGACCTACATGGTCTGCAAGCAGATGCTGGGACTCAGCGACAACTACGCGGCGCTTATCGTTCCCGCGCTTGTTAATCCGTTCTTCATCATCATCATGAGGACCTTCCTTCAGACCTCGGTTCCCGAGGAGCTGATCGAGGCGGCAGCGATCGACGGAAGCGGAGAGTACAACACATTGTTCAAGATCATCATTCCGATCTCGAAGCCCGGCATCGCTACGGTTTCGCTGCTCACGATGATCAATTACTGGAACGACTGGTTCCTGACCATGCTTTACGTGAGGGACAGCTCGAAGTTCCCGCTGCAGTACCTTCTGATGAAGGTGCAGAACCAGGTAGACTTCCTGATAAAGAACTCATCCGTGATCGGTGTTGAAGCGTCAAAGATACTTCAGGACCTTCCCGGAACGAGCCTCAGGATGAGCCTCGTGGTATTCATTGTAGTTCCGATCGCCTGCGCGTATCCGTTCTTCCAGAGATACATCATCTCAGGTCTGACGATCGGTTCGGTAAAGGGGTAAGTACGGCATGGTGCCGCTTACATAAATTAATACATCACATGTATTGGAGGAAAAAGTATGAAAAAAGTATTATCGTTGCTGCTTGTTTTGGTTTTGGCCATCGGCATGCTTGCAGGCTGCAAGAAGACTGTTGACGTTGACAACGTAAGCACGCCTCAGGGAGGAACAAGCACTAATTCGGGCACGAGCACAGGCAAGGACAGCGGCTCGTCGACAAACACCGCTGCAGATACCACCAGACCCGACACACATGTTGTCCTCAAGATGTATCTTGAAGGCAGCAACGTAACCGATGACAAGGCAGTTCTCGAGAAGGTTAATGCATACCTTGACGAGAAGCTTAACTGCGAACTCCAGCCCATCTGGGGAACATGGGGCGATTTCGATCAGGGCGCGGTTCTTTCACTTCAGGGCGCAGAGGACGTAGACATCTACTTCACCTGTTCTTGGACACTGAACGAGTACAACCAGTTCGCACGTGACGGCTACTATGTAAGACTTGATAATCCTGACAACAACCTCATTGAGAAGTACGGACAGGACATCATTAACCTCCTTCCCGAGGTTCTGATCAAGGGCTCGACCATCGAGGGCGCTGACGGATACGGTATCTACGCTGTTAACGGCTATAAGGATATAGCATGCCAGAACTGCTGGGATGTAAATGTTGATCTTCTTAAGAAGTACGGCTACAACATCGAGGATATCGAGAAGGCTGATTACTACAGCTTCGGCGACATCCTCGCAAAGGTTAAGGCAGGAGAGGGCGAGAGCTTCTATCCTCTGCTCATCGAAGGCGCAGTTCTTGAGCGTATGGTTGACAATTCGATCATCGTAGCAGGCGATTCCGGTTCGAACAACCTTCTTTCCTACTACATCAATCCTACGAAGACCTCAGAGCAGGGCGCGTACGGCAACAAGATCCTCAACAAGTTCGCTACCGACGAGTTCAAGAAGTTCTGCGAGCAGACACGTGAGTACTATCTTGCAGGCTACATCGATCCCGATATGGCTAACCCCGAGAAGGCTAACGACACCAGATCAAATAAGCAGCTCACCGGTCAGTACCTCATCGGAACCCAGTCCTATTCACTCGGTTATGAGATCCAGGCTTCTACAGAGCGCGGATTTGAAGTAGCTATGGTTCCCACCACACCCGCTTATGTTGACACCACCTCTTCACAGGGCGCTATGATGGCTATCTCGACAGCATCAAAGAACCCCGACAGAGCTATGATGTTCCTTAACCTCCTCAACACCGATCCTTATCTGTTCACACTGCTTGATTTCGGCGTAGAGGGCATCCACTACAACCTTAACGACATCGGCGAAGTTGAATTCACTGCTGAAAGAGATAACTACATGCCTTGGACCAACGGTCTCGGCAATGTTACGCTGCTTCCTCCTCAGAAGGGACAGGGCGCGGATTTCTGGACCAAGTTTAAGAACTACTACGGCAATGCCGACGAGATCCCGATCCTCGGCTTCACATTCAATCCCGAGAACGTTGAGAACGAATTCGGCGCACTCGCGAACGTAGCAGCTGAGTATTTCCTTCCTCTTTGCACCGGCGCGGTAGATCCCGATGAGAAGATCCCCGAGTTCCTTGCGAAGCTCGACGCGAACGGAATGCAGAAGGTAGTTGATGAGGCTAATAAGCAGCTCAGCGATTTCCTCGCAGCACAGGGCAAATAAGTTTTGAGTTAACATACCATGAAAAAGTGTCACTTCGCGTGGCACTTTTTCGTGATTGTGGTAAAATCAATAAAAAGGGCAGTTTCTGCCCGATACGCAAAACCTGAGGAAACCGATGAAGACTCTATGGAAGAACTCCGGCATAAAGTGGAGAATGATAAGACTGCTCGTATTCGGCTGGATCGTACCTTTGGCCGCCGCCACGGTACTGGTCACAGTCGTTATGTCCGTGCGCCTTTCGAAGCAGATGCGGGAGACGGTCACGAATTCGCTTTCCAAGGTCGCGAGCCTCATCGAAGCCGGTTTTGACGAGTGCAATAAAGCCTCCCGTGACGCGACATATCTCGGAGTCGTGCAGGAAGCCTATAACGAATATCTGAACACTTACGACGAACAGAAACTCTATAATGATATCACGGTATTCCTTACCGGGCAGTACCGCTACAATAAGCGCAGCGACTGCGTAATGCTGATCTTCACGGAGAAACCCGAGCTGTTCTACAGCGCCTACGATTCGAGCGCGTCTTATAAGGATGTCATGAGCTTCAGGCAGAACGGCCTGAATAATGTCCTGGCGCTCTCGGGAGACCTTGATACGGGCATTTGCCTGTATACCGACGAAACGGGCATGTACCTTGCGAGAAACCTCGTTACGTCCTCATATAAGCCCTACGCGATGATAGTGATGAAGCTGAACCCTGATGAGATGTTCGGCAGCTTGAAGAGTGTATGGGGCTATGACGACGCTGCCGTTTACGTGGACGGAGCGCTTGTTTACGGCGATGATCTGGGTTTTACCGAGATCTCAAAACAGAACTTTGATACGGCGTTTTTCCATGATTCGAATAAGCAGCCTCACGCGCATTATACTTCCGAGATCGACCGGAGCATAGTGACACTTAAGGTGCAGCTCAATAAGGCCGCGATCACGAGCGAGAAGAAGGTCGGTATTTATATTGTCATCATACTGCTCCTGTCGCTTTTCCCGCTGTGCTTTATCGTTCTGAGATTCTTTGACAGGATGGTAAAAAGACCTGTTGACGAGCTCGTTACGGCAGCTGAGGAGATCAGCCGCGAGAATTACGGCTATGAGATAGAAAAAGAAGCGAACAGCAAAGAATTCAACTATGTTAACGGCGCGTTCAACGACATGAGCCGCAAGCTGCAGCAGCAGTTCGAACAGATCTATCTTGAGGAACTCGCGGTTAGGGACGCGAATATCAAAGCGCTCCAGTCGCAGATAAATCCTCATTTCATCAACAATACGCTTGAGATCATCAACTGGGAGGCCAGACTGAACGGCATCTATAAGGTTTCGGGCATGATCGAGGCATTATCGACGATGCTGAACGCGACGCTGAACCGCAGCAACATCCAGCGCATAAGGCTCAGCGAGGAGATGAAGTACGTTGACGCGTATCTGTATATCATTTCCGAGAGAATGGGCAAGCGCCTGACGATAAAGAAGGACATTGACGAGAGCCTGCTGAATGAGACGGTTCCGAGACTGATCGCGCAGCCCATCGTGGAGAACGCGATCGAGCACGGTATTTCCGATTCAGGTACCGGCAGCGTATCAATCAGGATCTATGCAGAGAATGAATATATGTACATGGAAGTCCGCAACACGGGCCATATGACAGAGCAGGACAAAGAGAAGATCCGCGCGATCCTTTCGGGCGAGACCGAGGGCATGGACCAGCGCTCCGTGAGCATCGGCATCAGCAACGTTAACAAGCGTCTGAAGCTGATGTACGGCGATTCCTGCGGACTCAGCATCACCGATGACGAAGAAGGCACGGTGAGCCTCTTGACATTCATGAGGGAAGGCGGTGAGACGTATGGTGAAAGGTAAAATTCTTCGCTTTACGGCGATCGCTTTGACAATGATCATGATCTGCGCGTGTCTTGCCGCATGCGCGAAGGAAGGCGACGACGCGGCGTCCGCGGTTTCGGGAAGGACCGTTACGATCGAGGTAAATACGATGTACGCGGGCGATGAATACGGAGACATCTTCTTCGACGCAGTGGCAAAGTGGGAGAGCGAGACGGGATATAAGGTACATACTGTCTCGAACACCTCGGACGAAGCCTATAAAAAGCGCATCCTGATGGATTTCCAGACCGGCGCCGAGCCCGATGTACTGTTTTATTTCAACGGCGTTGATTCGAGCTCTCTGGTCGCGAATAAGCGCGTTATTTCGCTCGATGAGATCAGGTCGGTGTATCCCGAGTATGCATCGAACATGAAAGAGAGCATGATG
>JAFZKM010000323.1 GCA_017553665.1 Lachnospiraceae bacterium | reverse complement strand
TCCCCTCTCCGGTTTTATACATATCTTCATGATAGCATTTTCGGTTTTGGGCCGCAAGAAAAAACGACGCAGCCAAAGGCTGCGCCGCGGGTTTTATTCTAGTGCCTTCAGGAACTCTCCGATCCTTTCGAGTCCCTTCTCTATGTTCTCCATGCTGGTCGCGTAGCTCAGACGGATATGCGTAGGGAAACCGAAATCCGAGCAGGGTACGACAGCAACATTGTAATCGTTTAACAGAATGTCAGCGAGACCGAACGCATCTCCGACTTTCTTGCCCCTGCAGCTTTTTTCAAATGTTTCGCTCACATCCACGAAAGCATAGAAAGCGCCGTCGGGCTTGATCATCTTAATGTAGGGCAGCGCGCTCACAAGCTCGTACATGCGCTCGTTGCGCTTCATGAATTCGGCCTTCATGAAAGCTACCCTGTCCTGAGGTCCGTCGAGAGCCTCAAGCGCGGCCTTCTGAGCGATCGAGTTCGGATTCGAGGTCTGATGCGACTGAATGCTTCCGATAGCCTTCGCGATCTCGGGTGCCGCACCGATATAACCTATTCTCCAGCCTGTCATCGCGTATGACTTTGCCATACCCGAGCAGGTGATCGTGCGCTTATAGATCTCATCATTGAGCGACGCGATGCTCACAGGCTCCTCGCCCGTATAGATCAGATTCTCGTACATTTCATCGGAAATGCAGTAAATGTCCTTCTCAACAATGACCTTCGCGAGCGCCTCAAGCTCTTCACGTCCGTAGATCATTCCTGTGGGATTGTTCGGCGTATTGAGCACGAATGCCTTTGTCTTGGGAGTGATCGCAGCAGCAAGCTTCTCTGCCGTGATCTTGTATCCGGTATCCGCCTCGCAGCGCACAAATACGGGTACGCCGCCCACGAGCTTTACCATCTCGGGGTAGCTGAGCCAGTAAGGCGCGGGAATTATCACTTCATCGCCGGGGTTGATGAGTGCCGTAAATATATTCGAAAGCGAATGCTTTCCTCCGTTGCTGATAACGATCTGATTCGGCTCGTAATGCAGATGATTGAAACTCTCAAACTTCCTGCAAACAGCCTGTTTGAGCTCCATGATACCGCTGGCCGCGGTATACTTGGTGAAGCCTTCGTCAATGGCCTTCTTAGCTGCCTCACATATGTTCTTGGGCGTGACGAAATCGGGCTCGCCCGCTCCGAAGCTGACTACATCGATCCCCTTTGCCTTCATCTGCTTTGCCTTATCGGAGATGGCAAGCGTGGATGAGGGCTTAACCCCTTTAGCTCTTTCAGATAATCCCAGCATAATGAACTTCCTCGTTTCTGTTTTTCTGCGGCGGACATATGCGCGCCACGCGCGTCCACATAAGGTGAATTATAATGAAACGCTTCTGCCATGTCAACAGTTTTTTTCAAGGGCACTACGTGCCTGTTGTATGTGGTAAAACCTTCCACATACAATTTAAGCTTCGAATTGCGTTGCAATTCGAAGCTTAATCTGTTTTCAATTTAATTATTTTGCGTAATCCGTTACCCTGCTCTCACGGATGACATTAACCTTGATCTGGCCGGGATACTCAAGCTCTTCCTCGATCTTCTTCGAGATATCGCGAGCCATAAGTACCATCTCGTCATCGTTAACCTGCTCGGGAACGACCATAACGCGTACCTCTCTACCCGCCTGGATAGCGTAGGCCTTTTCGACCCCTTTGAAGCCATTTGTAATATCTTCTAACTGCTTTAATCTGCTGGTATAAGTCTCAAGCGTCTCGCGGCGTGCGCCGGGACGTGCTGCCGAGATAGTATCTGCGGCCTGGACAACGCATGCGATAAGCGACTGGAACTCGACATCGCCGTGATGCGCCTCAACAGCGTTAATGACGATATTCGACTCCTTATACTTACGGCAGAGATCAACACCGATCTGTACATGCGTGCCTTCCATCTCCTGGTCGATCGACTTACCGATATCATGCAGGAGTCCCGCACGCTTCGCAAGTCTTACATCGAGTCCGAGTTCGCCTGCAAGGTGTCCCGCAAGAAGCGCAACCTCGATCGAATGCTTTAACGCGTTCTGACCGTAGCTGGTTCTGAACTTCATCTTACCGAGAAGCCTTACGAGCTCAGGATGGAGATTGTGAACGCCTGTCTCGATGAGAGCGGATTCACCGGCCTCACGGATGGTCTGTTCAACTTCCTTCTGTGCCTTCTCGACCATTTCCTCGATCCTGGCCGGATGAATACGGCCATCGACGATAAGTCTCTCGAGCGCGATCCTGGCAATCTCACGACGGACGGGATCAAATGCCGAAAGAACAACAGCCTCAGGTGTATCATCGATGATCAGGTCAACGCCCGTCATGGTCTCGAGTGTACGGATATTGCGTCCCTCACGACCGATGATGCGTCCCTTCATCTCATCGCTGGGCAGCTGTACTACAGTGATAGTAGCTTCTGCCACATGATCGGCTGCCGTCTTCTGGATGGCATTAATGATAAGCTCCCTGGCCTTTTTATCGGCCTCTTCCTTCGCTTTCTGCTCCAGATCCTTGATCAATACGGCTGTTTCATGCTTTACGTCATCTTCAACAGTTTTAATAAGATATTCCTTAGCTTGTTCGGAGGTCAGTCCCGAGATCTTCTCAAGTTCCTGAACCTGCTTCTCGTGAGTGGCTTCAATTTCCTCTCTGATGCGATCAAGTTCAAGCTCCTTGGCTGCGATCCTGGCTTCTTTCTTTTCATTCTGCTCTATCTTGCGGTCAAGTGTCTCTTCCTTCTTCAGCACACGCTGTTCGTAATGCTGAACCTCTGCCTTGCGTTCCTTGGTCTCGCGATCAAGTTCCTTTTTGGCACGGATCGACTCTTCCTTAACCTCAACCAGAGCTTCACGCTTACTGGCTTCAGCTGCCTTGTTGGCTTCGTCGATGATCTCCTTCGCCCTGCTCTCCGCAGAACCGATGGTAGCCTCATCAGCCTGAATCTTTTTCTTAACCGCGTTCTTCGCGGAAATGATCCAGGCGATAACTCCGCCCACAAGAAGTCCAATAAGTGCGCCTATTGCAATATAAGCTGCCATTTAGGAGCACCTCCTGAAAAAAATATTAAATTGTGGTTGCAGTTCACACTACAACAGTATAATTTTATAAAATATGAATATTGATGTCAAGCGGTTTTTCAATCTGCGAGCATCCTCATCATAAGATGTATCTCATCCTTGTGGACAGCGTTGTTGTAGACATAAAGGATCGCGCAGACGCCGTCTTTTCTGTCATTTTCAATGAACGCGAACTCAACTCTGTGGTTATATCTGTTGATGTTTCGCTCCGTATAACTGCCCGTGTAATAGGTGAACGACGCGTAATCGGTCGATTTCTTCGTGATCTCTATATCCCTGTCAAAAAGAGGGATATACGAACTGTACATCGTCAGGTTTTTGTTGCAGAGTATATTCTCGACAATTGCTTTTCTTACCTTACTGATGCTCGATATATCGGTCGGCTTCTCCAGATAGCTCTCATCCACATAGAAAACGAACAGGCTCTCCGCTATCCCGTCTCCCGTCAGATCGTTCAGTTTATACTGGTATCCGGGAACGTTCGGAAGCTCATGCTCTACCGTCGACCATCCCGAAGGTATTTTGTACGAAAACTTCCCCTCTATGTTCCTGCTGAGCATCGATATCTTATCGATCCAGACTCCGTTAGCCGTCATGTAAGATCTTTCCGATGCCGTCGTCATGCCGGTGGTCTCGATCTTATCCGCTTTTATCGTTATATCTGTCGAAAAGAAATTGTCCGTGATATCGATCTTTCCGAAAACTCTTACCGTATCTCCTATCGCAATGCCCGAAAGCTGATAAAGAGCATTTGAGGAAGTGCATTTGATGTGCCTGCTGTAGTCATTGTCATTGTCACGTATATAAAACACTTTATTGCTGCCTTCTTTTCCGGTCAGCTTCGCGTAGACTACCATATAATGACCGTCATAGGTATTCTGCGCGCGGGAAGCATTCGAAAGAAAGGCCTCCAGGAGCTTATTGGCGGTTGTACTCTGGTACACCCTTGTATCCTCAACATCCAGCGCGATACCGCTGTATCCGGAGGCGTTCGTCGTCATAAGGCCTAGCAGCATGACAAAGACCAGCATGAATGCCGCGGACTTTTTAACAAACCGTGTCATCTGCTCACCCCCCAGTTCTTGTCGAATTCAGGCTCATATTTTATCACTGCCGAATCCGAAAATCTCTCAAGGATATAAGAAACCGTAAAGCGCAGCGTGTGGGCTTCGGCGTAATCACCGACGATCACTATCTCCTTATCCGCGATATCCTTAAACACCTCGTCAAGTACCTGTATCGACCTCTCCTTAAGCGAGTTCGTTGCCTTGTCGTAAGCAAAGGATTTGCCTCCCGCCCTGATCTCGTTATTATAGATCTCGATCACAAATCTGCCGTCGGTTTCAACGATATCGGTCTTCTGCGGGTCAGGCTTATTCGGATCTTCTTCGCCGGTTCCGGGTTTGGGAACAGGCGTAACATAAGCACCTGCGTCGTCGCTTCCCTCCTGGCCGGTCTCGTTGCTGTGGATCAGCTCATCAAGATCGATCAGCGGCTCTCCGTTGTAAGTAATGATCTTAGCTTCCCTGAAGATCGAGCCCGTGAGCAGCATCGCGCAGAGAACACACGCCAATAATATACAGTATTTTCTTTTCACGCGTATCCCCTGCCTTTCTGTTGTATTTTACAGGCTCATTCCTGTCCGAACTTTATTTCCTCGACCGAAGCGCCTTCTCCGGCCAGCAAGTCTTTTACATGATGGTAAACCGACGAAACTGCGTAATCGTCAATAAGCCTGAACGCTCTGCCGCCTTCCGTCATTTCCTTAAGCGCCGCG
Source organism: Lachnospiraceae bacterium (assembly GCA_017553665.1). The sequence continues at coordinate 3,111 of JAFZKM010000323.1, read as the reverse complement.
TCGGCCTTCTCGAAGCTGCCGTCGCTGCAGTCGTACGAAGCGCCGTTAAAGCTTACTTCAAAGCTCTTTACGGTCACCTCGACATAGACCACGCCGCCCTGTTCGGCGCTGGCACCCGGCGATGACTGTTTGTCGTCCTGCCCTTCGTGCTCGCCCCTTCCGGCCTCCGAGAAGATGGGATTCTTTCCGTTCGGTCCGTATTCCTTCACGGCTATGATCACTATCGCAATGACGAGCCCGAGGAACAAAATGATCCTGATCAGCCTCGTCAGCGGATTCTTAGCGGGATTCCTGACGCTCACATATATCAGCAGTGTGAGCATAACGATCAGGATGATAAGTGTAATAAGAGGTTTATCCATAAATGATCTTACCTTGTAAATACGTTGTCATACTGAGACGCGAGATACTCAAATATATTTGAAATGGCTGTCTCATCTCTGTAAAGGATGCTGTCGTCTCCGCGGTTCAGCGAAAGGATTACCGGAACGGGCGCGCCGCCGTTATTGACCTCGTTTATGATGCCGGTCAGATACTTCTGGAGCGCCTCGTAGCCCTCTTTCTCATTGGCCGCCGTCACGGGGATCTTTACCAGCTCGGTGCCTTCATCCATTCCCGCCGTTACTATCACGGTCCTGTCCGAGATCCTCGTCGATGAATCAAAATATGCCACAACGTCCACGAATCTCACGTACTGCTCGGTATTCTCGAAGGCCTCGGTGTGCTGCCTGTAATACTCCTGCAGCGCGTCTGACTCTCTCATGCTCGCGTCGGCCGCTTCGATCATCTCTTCAGCCTTTGCCGCCGCTTCTTTCGTATCGTCGGAAAGAAGCTTCTGTCCGCACATAACGATGAGCAGCACGATGAAGATAACATCGAGCAGTGACGTCAGGTCTATGACAAAATCTGTTTTGGAATGTCTGTTTCTCATATGTTCACGCCTTTGTATGCTGCTTTCTGAGTTCAATAAACTCCTGGTGATATCTGTCATTGTCCGCGAACTCGATCTCGGTCTCGTTGATCGTTCTCGAAACCCTGAGCGCGGTGTACGCCTTAAGAATGATGGTCATGATAAGAGCGAAAAGCGTTGAAGAGAGCGCCGTAGCGATCGCTCCGGTCATGCCCTCAATGCCCTCCGCGCTGATCTGCATCATCAGACCCACGACGGTTCCCAGAATTCCCAATGAAGGGAATACGGGTATCAGCTGTACCAGAGTGTCGACTCCCGCGCACTGTTCTTCAAAGCGGCGCTTCATGGCCAGCACGTCTTCCTCATCGATATATCCCGAATCGGATGAGATCGTAGGCAGACCTTCCGCATCGGTCGTATACTTCTTGTGCTTGATCTGAAAAGTCTTTCTCAGCTGGGTAAGTCCAGCCTCAAGCTCCTTTTTTCTCGCTGCCAGCTGCAGGATTATGATCACGCCGGCCGCAATGATGATCACATTGAATATGATGCTCGAAACATCTCCGAAACACAGTTCCCAGATTGCCTTCATAATATCTCCATTCCTGCCGTTCCGTTCAAGCGAACGACAAAATCTTTATCAAAAGCTTATCCTTTGCCTTTGGTCGGCGCCTTTGTGGGCAGCAGCACCGAAGGATCCCACATCATGGTATCTACCGGCGCAACCAGAACTCTTCCGGTGCCTCTGTATACATTGACCAGACCTTCCTTCGATACGGCGGAACCGATCAGCGTCTTTGTGGTACGCTCTACGGTGAATCTCAGCCCGTCGGACCATGCCACGGCCATGCTTCCGTCGATCTTCAGCACATCGTCCTTCAGTTCGACCGTTATCAGTTCCTCACGCGGCACGCGGCTCTCAAGGGCCACAATGCCCTTTCCGGAGAGTCTGGTATTGAACAGACCTTCTCCTCCGAGCAGAGCCGAGGAAACGGTATTTCTGGCCGCTACGGACAGCTCTATGCCATCTTCGCATGCCAGGAACATGCCGTCCTCAATTACCAGCTTGCCGTCCCACTCAGAGAGATCCTCAAGGATCACATATTTGTAGGTCGGTTCGAGGACCACTGCCCCGTTGCCGGAGAATCGCGGCTTTATCGCTGTCTCACCGGTCACGGTGCTTCCGACGACTTTCTTGAAGAAGTCTCCCGCGCCCTTTAGATCCGTGGTGGACTCTACCGCGCCCATCATCATCTGCATGGCGCCTGCCTGCAGGATAACGGCTGAATTCTCAAGCTTCGCAATGACCTGACGCTTTCTCACGTTCATCTGTGACGCGAAATAAGCCATCATCGCGCTGTACTCATTTACCGAGACATCATGCTCGTATTCGTATACTGAAAAGCATCCGCGCGTTTCGGTCTTCCGGCGCAGCGGCGTATCGTTAAGCAGATCCGATCTGATCAAGGAATGCCTCCTTTATTTTGCGGAAAGCATAAGCTTAGCCGAGATTACGGTTGAAATAAGATTGTGCTCATAGAAATAGTTGAGCAGCGGGTTCTCCTGTATCTGTCCGATGATCGTCGCGCCGGTCTCAGTCGCCGCGAATACGGATATAAGGCCGCAGAAAGCCCAAACAATGATCACGCCTTCAACCAGTCCGATGATCAGGCCGCCGATCTTGTTGACAGCGTTGAGGCCCGGAAGCTGAAAGAACTTGTCAAGCAGCCATACCGCGATCGCCGAAAGGATGATCACGAGTATCAGCGTGATAACATAAGCACATCCCGTGATAACTGTGGTCGCAGCCTTATCGTAAAAGGTCTCGACCATATCCTTCTGCGCCTTCTCTACGCTGTCACCCTTTTCATTGACATATTTCTTGAACATCTCCTCGATCGCCGCGGGAAGGTTCATATCCTCGATCTTATCGTCGATCTTGTCCTGACTCACAAAACCGTCCTCAGGCAGCTTTATCGTCTCTTTAACCTTCTCATAGACCTTCGATCTGATCTTCTCGTTATTATTCAGTATCTTCGCGGTCGTAGGCGCAAGCATCAATGTCAGCGCAATGATAATGATCGCCCCCGCCAGATGCCACACGGACTTGATGAGGCCGCGCACATATCCCAGAACAGTGAGACCAATTATGACAACTAAAGCTACAATAAAAGTAACATTCATAAAATTCCTCCCCTTGCATC
>JAFZKM010000322.1 GCA_017553665.1 Lachnospiraceae bacterium | reverse complement strand
ATAATGACCGCGCCGATAGTGGAAGAAGCTCCCGCACCTGCGGTTGAGGAAGTTATTCCTGAGGAGACTGCAGCGGAGGATATAATTCCTGACGAAGAATTCCCCGAAGCAGCAGAAGAGATCACAGATGCTGTTGAAGAAATCCCTGAAGCTGCGGAAGAGATCATCGATGCGGCGGAAGAGATTCCTGAGGCTGTTGAAGAAGCCGTTGCTGACATTCCCGATATAGCAGCTGATCTTGCCGAAGACATACCCGAAGCCGTCGAGGAAGTTGTTGAAGATATCCCCGAAGCGATCGGGGAAGCTGTTGAGGATATATCCGAGCCGGTTGAAGATATAGCGGATACCGTTGAAGAGATACCCGAAGCGTCTGAAGAGATTACCGAAGATATAGCGGCGGAAGAGATTCCTGCAGAAGACATTTCCGCGGATGTCGAGGTTATCCCCGAAGAATCCGAAGAGATCGTTGACGATGCCGAAGAAGGTACCGAAGCCTCAGATGAGGCTGATGTAGACGAACTGCTGGACGGACTTCTGGCCGATATGGACGCGGCAGGAGCCGGAGAACCCGAAGAAGAAGTTGAACCGATCGGTGAAGACGATCTGTCCGAGATATTCGCTGCCGCACAGCAGGAACACGAAGAAGAAGGGACTGAAGAAGGAACCGAAGAAGCCGCGCAGGCGGACGATCTGTTTGATATTAACGAATCCGCTGCAGAGCCTGAAGGCGACGAAATCGAAGATCTTCTTGGTGAAAATACTGAAGGTTCCGGAGAAGAACCTGCAGAAGCATCCGGTGAGGAACCGATAGTCGATCTTCTTGATTCCGATATTCCCGACGCGATGATCGATGTTCCCGAACCTGAACCCGCGCCTGCGGAGGAAGAGCTTCCCGGACCTGAGATCGAAATAGAGCTTCCCGAGCCCGAAGCCGGAGAAGGCGGAGAACAGCTTGTTGAAGCAGGAGCTGTTGATTCGGTACTTGATGATATACTTGCAAGCGGAAGCTTCCTTTCAGAAGCCGATCTGGAAGGCACGAGCGATGAGCCGGAGGCTCAGGCAGCTCCCGCCGAGGAAACGCTCGCCGATATAAGCGATCTGGACGTTGATTCGCTTCTTGACGACATTGACAGCGGTGCGCTCGATAAGACGATCGAGTCACTCGACAGTGAAGCGCAGGAAAAGAAGAACGCCAAGAAAAAGAAAAAAGAAAAGAAGAGCCTGTTCGAGCGCCTGTTCGCGAATGTCGTCGAAGAGCTTACTCCCGAACAGATAGAGGCACAGAAGGCAAAAGAAGAGGCCGCGGCGAAGAAAAAGATAGAAGACGCCGAGAAGAAGAAAGCCCAGAAGGCCCTTTCAAAAGAAGAAAAGGAAAAAGAGAAGGCGGAAGCAAAAGCCGCCAAAGAAGAAGCCGATAAGAAGAAGGCCGAGGAAAAGAAACGTAAGGCCGAAGAAGCGAAGGCGAAAGCGCAGAAGAAGAAAGAAGAAAAGCTCGCTCTCGAATCGCTTGAGGTAAACGAAGGCAGGATCAACCGTGCCGGCGCCTCGATACTTTTCGTGATCTTCGCCGTTTTCGCGATCTTCATTATTCTGGGTACCAACATTTACTACTACAATCTCAGTATCAAGAACGCGCAGACAGAGTTCGACCGCCAGCATTACAACGAGGCATATTACGAGGTTTACGGCCTGCGTATAAAGGATAAGGATATTGAGCTCTATGATAAGATCATGACTGTAATGTATGTAAACATTCAGCTTTCGTCTTATCAGAACTACATTAAGAGCAATAACCGCGAAAAGGCACTGGATTCATTGCTCAAAGGCCTGCTGAGGTACGATAAGTACCTTGAACTGGCAACTTTACTTGACATCGAGGACGATTTAAATTATGTTAAAAGCGGTATTCTTGACGCGCTCGCATCGGAATTCCAGATGAGTGAGTCAGACGCCTATGACATGATGAAATACGTAGATAATGTTGACTACAGCGCATATATCTACGAGCTTCTCGGAGATTATGAGGTAGATTATCAGTGAGTAAAGTTGCGGTTATTGATTACGATGCAGGAAATACATTAAGTGTTATCAAGGCTCTGGAGTTCCTCGGGATGGATGTGGAACTCACTCGCGACGCAAAAGCACTGCGAAGCTGTGAGAAAGTCATCTTCCCGGGAGTCGGAGCCTATTTTGATGCAATGCAGAAACTGAAGGAATATAAGCTTACAGACACTGTAAAAGAGCTTGCTCTTTCGGATACTCCTTTCCTGGGTATATGCCTGGGGATGCAGCTGCTATTTGATTCCAGCGAAGAAAGCATCGGTTCCGGTGACGCGGAGAGCGAAGTTGAAGGCTTAAAGCTCCTTCGCGGCAATATAAGACTGTTTAAAGACATCGCGCCTTACAAGATCCCTCATATGGGCTGGAACTCCGTTAACGTTGTAAAGCCCGACTCACGCCTGTTTAAAGGCCTTCCCGAGTCACCGTACGTTTATTTCGTCCATTCGTATTACCTTAAAGCAGAGGACCGCAGAGACGTGCTCGCGACCGCAGATTACGGCATAACATTTGACTGCGCTATCGAGAAGGGCAATCTGTTCGGATGCCAGTTTCATCCGGAGAAGAGCGGAGATACAGGTCTCGAGATACTGAAGAATTTCTGCAGCATTTGATCGAATCACAGAATGGGAGGATCTGATGTTTACAAAAAGGATCATTCCCTGCCTCGACGTTAAGGACGGCAGGGTTGTAAAAGGAACACAGTTCCTGAATCTGCGCGACGCGGGCGATCCTGTCGAGGTCGCCGCGGAATACGGACGCGCGGGCGCCGATGAGCTTGTATTTCTCGATATTACCGCCTCCAGCGATCACAGGGACACTACGATCGATATGGTAAGGCGTGTCGCGGAGCAGGTCTTCATACCGTTCACGGTCGGCGGCGGTATCAGGACGGCCGATGATTTCAGGAGCATTCTTCGCGCGGGAGCCGATAAATGCGCTATTAATTCCGCGGCTATTGATAATCCTTCAGCAATTTACGACGCAGCGTCAAAGTTCGGAAGCCAGTGTGTGGTACTTGCTATAGATGCCAAACGCAGAACGGACAGCGATACTCCCGCATGGACAGTGTATAAGCACGGCGGCAGGATAGATATGGGAATAGATGCCGTAGAATGGGCCGTAAAGGCCGTCGGACTGGGAGCGGGAGAGATTCTCCTTACCAGCATGGACTGCGACGGTACAAAAGCCGGATATGACCTTGAACTGACAAAGGCGATATCAGATGCCGTAAATGTTCCGGTCATTGCTTCGGGCGGCGCGGGTACCATGGAGCACTTTTATGAGGCTCTGACCGTTGGAGGCGCTGAAGCGGCGCTTGCCGCAAGCTTGTTCCATTTTAAGGAGATAGAGATCTCCGACCTTAAGAAATACCTTCAGAACAAAGGTGTTCCGATGAGGATCTGATATTTTTAAGAAAAGAGTAAAGAAATGCCGCAGTTATTAAAAAGCGATTTTAATTATTATCTTCCCGAGGAGCTGATCGCCCAGGATCCGCTGGAGAACAGATCATCCTCGAGACTTATGATTCTTGACAGGACCACCGGCGAGATCCGGCATTCGCATTTTGCCGAGATAATCAATTATCTTGTGCCGGGCGACTGTCTGGTGATCAACAACACAAAGGTCATTCCCGCAAGGCTCATCGGCGAGAGAGTTGTCGATGACGAGCCGTTAAAGCCCGGATTCGCGCGTCCCAAAGAGGGAGCCGCTGTTGAAGTTCTTCTGTTAAAGCGTCTTTCCGCGGATGACTGGGAGGCTATCGTCCGCCCCGGCAAAAAGCTGAAGGTCGGCGCGAAGGTCAAATTCGGAAACGGAGAGCTTTTCGGACGCATCATTGAAGTAAAAGATGACGGCAACCGTGTCGTTCATTTTGAGTATAAAGGCATTTTCGAGGAGATACTCGACAGTCTAGGGCAGATGCCGCTTCCGCCTTATATCACGCATGAATTAAAGGACAGGAACCGTTATCAGACCGTTTACGCGAAGCACGAGGGTTCGGCTGCCGCGCCTACGGCCGGACTTCATTTTACGAAGGAACTGCTTGAGGATATCCGCAAAAAGGGCATTGTTATCGCTGAGGTTACGCTGCATGTTGGGCTCGGTACATTCCGTCCGGTAAAAGAGGAGAATGTGCTCGATCACAATATGCACAGCGAGTTTTACGAGGTTCTGCCTGAGGAAGCCGAGAATATCAATAACGCGAAGAAGAACGGACACCGCGTCATCTGCGTAGGAACCACGAGCTGCAGAACCATTGAATCCGCAGCGGATGAGAGCGGTGTCGTACATGCCGGCTGCGCGGATACCGAGATATTTATCTATCCGGGCTATAAGTTTAAAGTCCTGGACAATCTCATCACTAATTTCCATCTGCCCGAATCGACGCTGATCATGCTCGTCAGCGCTCTTGCGGGAAGGGAGAATGTATTAAATGCTTACAACGAGGCCGTTAAAGAGAAATACAGATTCTTCTCGTTCGGGGATGCAATGTTCATCACCGATCTGTAGGCCCGTACGCGTTTTCACGGCCGTAATTGCGCTGATCCTGTGCATTTCCGCGTTCGACAGCATAAGAATAAATGCCGCTTCCGCGCGTGATATCCGTGTAGGTTTGACTTCGCTTTACGGTAAAAAAGACATCATTACGATCTATAACGATCTGCTTGCGGTGGGATACTGTAAAGATAATTCCTTTACAGTATCCGAAACACTGCGATCTGCCACGGGCTTTTCTTTTGAGCCCGATCCTGACTACTGGTTTGTAGGATCCACATCGTACAATTCCCTGAAAAACGCGTCGCTGATATGCTCCGAGTTAAAGAGTTCGGGTTTTGACGCATTGCCGTGTCTTTACGGAAGATCCGGATGGAGAGTATTCGTAAGGATCCCAGGATATGATTTTTCGAAGATAGATCTTTCCGGATACGGAAAAGAGTTCGTTGACATGACGCTCTTAAGATCTGCCATGAATACCTTGATCCATGTTGAAGCGTCAGGATATGAATTCCTGATAGACGGATACTCCGAAAATTATCCGCAGTTCAAGGCAGTCAATTCGAAAGGCGCGCAGATCCCTGTTTCACTCGGTACACGCAAATACCGCGGAAGGATCGAGATCGTAAGGGAGAATGACAAGATCACCGCGGT
>JAFZKM010000321.1 GCA_017553665.1 Lachnospiraceae bacterium | reverse complement strand
GTTCCACCGTAATGCCTTCCTCCGCGGGCACGCTGCGTACCGCCTTTAACGCCTCGCTCGACGAATATCCGAGCGCCGTGAGCGCCTGTACGGCTTCGTTCTTTATCTCGGCAGTTTCTCCGGTCTCCTGAGCGGACTTTGCCGACGCGGCTGTCTGTCCGAGATCCGCGGCGGTTATTCCTCCGTCGAACGTATCCTCGAGTTTAAATTTGTCCTTGAGCTCCAAAATGAGCTTGCTTGCGGTCTTCGCGCCTATGCCGGGCGCCTTCGCGATAGCCTTCGCGTCCTCCGCGAGCACCGCGAGCATCAGGTCTTTCGTGGTCATATACGACATGATCCCCAGAGCGCCTTTCGGTCCGATGCCGTTTACCGTGATCAGATGTTTAAATGTCGCGAGATCCTGTCTGTCAGCGAATCCGAACAGAGCTATTCCGTCCTCCTTCACCTGAAGATAAGTGTAGAGCTCGACCTGACTGCCCTGCGCGCGCTCCATGGCGCACAGAACTCCGTAAGGCACGAATACCTCGTAGCCTATCCCGTTCACGTCGATCACGACAGACTGCTCATTCCTGAACAGGACATCTCCCCTGATGTATGAAATCATATCTGCTCAAACTCCCCTCTTCCGAAATTCAGCGCTCCCTCGTCAACGTATTTGAGCACAGTATACGAGCTGATATCGAGCGCCTCGGCCACCTGTATCGCGTTGCTGTGCGGATAATGCTTCAGATAGGCTCTGATCTGCTCATATCTCATCTTATCGATCTCCTTGCAGAACGGGCAGCAATATCCCTGCTTCAGGTCATAATACTGCATCCTGCAGTGCTTGCACGTATTGATCATACAAAAACCTCCACCAAGCGTACCAAACATACATTCATCATATCTCATGGGCAATAATAAATCAAGCACATGCTATGGCCCTTAAGGCGCGAAAAAACTTCGCATTTTGCGTTCCGGTTGTGGTAAAATATGCAGGGGAGAATAAAGATATGATCATCAGACGCACACCTGCTTTGAATAAATACGAGTTCCTTTCGGCAGCCCGGCTCATCGGCGCGCTCTCTTCATGCGGAGGCACGCAGGTCAGCCCCGAAGAGCTGCTTTTTTTCGATATCGAGACCACAGGTCTTTCGGCCGACACCTCATACCTTTATCTGATCGGCTGCATGTATCTCGATGACGGCGAGCCGGTGCTGTCACAGTTCTTCTCCGAAGGCATTGCCGAAGAAAACCTGCTCATCGAAGAATTCGACAGACTTCTCGCGGTCCATCCCGTCCCCGTGCATTTCAACGGTTCCGGCTTTGATATTCCCTATATTGAGAAAAAGCGCACAAAGCTCGGACTTCCCCATCCCGATATGCGTGAAGGCGGCTTCGACATCTATAAAAGCTTAAAGCCTTATAAGACTCTTCTCGGCACCGGCTCGATGTCGCAGAAGCGTCTTGAGCTGTTCTGCGGCATCGACCGCAGGGATATGTATGACGGCGGCAAACTTATCGAGGTCTACAACCGCTATATCGCGATGCGAAGGCTGGAATTTCTGCGTTCAAAGACCGATTCGGTATACGTCGCGAGCCCCGACTCCGGCCTTACCTTGGCAGGCCCAGAAAGCTCCGATGAGCTTCTCGAGCTGCTTTTCCTGCATAATTTCGAGGATGTGCTCTATATGCCGCAGGTCGCGCAGCTTCTTTCGCTCCCTGCCTTCATCGCCGGCGGCTACACCCTTTCTTCCTGCGCAAAAACAGAAAAAGGAGAGCTTAACATCACTCTCCTTCCCGAATATGAAGTTACGGACCTTGTGCTTCGCGGCACCCGTTCCTGCAGCTGCAATCCTGCCTCTCGCATGAACGTATCTCTTGAGGACGGCCGCTTTGTGCTCAGCATCCCCGTGGTCACCGAAGAGCTGAAGCTCTTCTATCCGGACTATAAAAACTATTTTTATCTCCCCGCTGAGGACAGCGCGATACATAAGAGCCTCGGCAGCTTCCTTAACAGTTCCTACCGCGTTAAATGCAAAGCGGACAACTGCTATACGAGGCACACGCTCGAATTCGTTCCGCTCGCGGGAGAGATCAAAAAGACCGATGTCTTCCCGTTCCGCGTATTCAAACGCTACTACTCCGATAAATTCGGATATGTGAGCCTCGATGATTTATTAACAAATGAATGCAGCCTTGAGCTCTATATATCAAGAGTGCTCGAGAACATAACCTAAGGAAGTCATGCTTCGAAAGAACCTCACTCGGGTCCTAAGTAAGAATACGGCAGCTTCTTTTCAAACGGCCATATCACTATCTTCTCGAGCACTACGTTCGGATCGAACGGATAAATACGGAGTATGTTGCTTCCGCGCTTGAAGTTCGCAGCGGTCAGCACTCTGTGCACTCCGGTCATCACGCCCTTGTTCCAGGCCTCGCATTGCCATTCGGTGCGGTAATCCTCTCCGACCGAATCTATTACATTCATGTCTCCGCCGTTGATCGAATATCTGATGCGCATCCTTCCGCCCTTTACCACAGGGTTTCTGGCCATGAACACAAATTCCATCGCGTACATACCCGCGGAGAATATATCAAGATCATAGCGCACATAAGGCAGGCCGAATACATCCTCGAAAGTCTTTGTGATCGGGAATGCCTTTATCGCGGCGCCCAGACGTCCTAGATGCGGCACTGCATGCCAGCCCTCGCCGTTGATCATATGATTGTCCGATACGTTCTCTGCCTTTATCAGGATCACTTCATCCGCGTCCGCGATCGAGGTGTCCCTCGCGCCGTTGTATTTTGCTGCCGCCGCGTGGATCTCATTGCGTCCGACAGTATGCACCACCGGATAGCTCCATCCCTCATCGTTCCAGGTCACAAAACCGGTATGCGCCGAATCGAGCATATGGTTCCACTTGCCATCGAGCATCGTATGGAAGCCCTTTATGTACTCACGGTCCGATTCGATCCTGTTCTTTACCATCTCGGCGTATTCATTCGCCTTCGAATCCCCGCGCTCGCAGTAATACTTATTCAGGCCGGCCTCTATATGCATCATCATCAGATTCATGGAAGCCATACCGGCGTAATAGAAAATACTGTCAAAAGCATCGGTCATCCGCTGGTCAAACGTTCTCCGCAAGTCCCTGCCGAGCACCGAAAGCTCCTCGAGCTCCGCGTGCACGCGCGCCGCCTCGTCGAATGCCTTGGGACTGAATATGCCGGGGTTCATCGCCTCGGGGCGCCTGATGCTGTTCCATTTCGTAAAACCGTCTATAAAGGTTATCAGGCTGCATTCCTGGCGCATCGTGATCTTGCCGCATGACATCTGCCTGATAAACGAATTCGCGTACTCCTCGACCGCGTCTTCCCTGCTCCAGCGGTCATAATCGTAAGCCAGCGACATGAAATACCCGAGCGGATACTCATTGCCCTTTAAATCGCCCACATTTACGATCCAGAGGTCCTTAACACCGTGCTCGTAGGCCTGCATCATCTGATCGCGCGTCTTCGTGAGTCTGGTGGAATTTACCCACTCGTAGCTCACCGGAGCGCCGTGATAATCGAAATGATAATACATTCCGTAGCCGCCGGTATGCTTGGCCCTGTCCACCTCGTCGGGAAGACCTCTCGTGTTGCCGAAATTATCATCGCTCAGCAGGAAGATAACGTCCTCGAGCTCGTCCCAGTCGCGCAGTCCGGGAACTCCGGGCTCGCCGTAATAATAATCCTCGACCTCTTTGTAGATCGCGAGCATTCTGGGTACGCGCGACATGTCGCATTCCATGTTCTCGCGGATCAGTCTGTGCTGGGTCAGGATAACATCCTTCAGGACATTGATGTTCTCCGCAAGTCCCGCGTTTTCACCGAGAAGCTTCGAGTCCTGCTCGCCGCGCATTCCGATAGTTATTATGCTCTCGAAATCACGGTTTCTCCATATTCCTTCACGCCAAAAAGCGGTGATGGCATCCCTGTTGGAAATAAAACTCCAGGTATTGTCATTACCGTACTTGCGGTATATATGCTGCCATTCCTCTCCGGCCCTGAACAGAGGCTCGTGATGCGATGTACCCATGATCACGCCGTAGATATCAGCCAGCCTGGCGCTCTCGATCCCAGGTCCGTCCTCGCTGAAGGTCGAACTCCACATCGCGGGCCACATATAATTGCCGTGAAGCCTGAGCAGGAGAATGAAGACCTGCTCGTACATCTTGGCCGTGAATCCGCCGAACTTCTCCTCGCACCAGCGTCCGAAAGCTGGCCATTCGTCATTGATAAAGAAACCTCTGTACTTTATCGAGGGCTCCTTTGAGACGATCCTGTCGGGATCCGTCCGTGAACCGATCTTAAGCGCAATATGGTCAGTTTTAATGGGCCGGATGTCTCCCCACCATATCAAAGGCGATATCCCGGCCTGCTCGGACACGGCAAAGAGGCCGTATATCAGACCTCTTTTGTCGCTTCCGTAAATATTTAAGATTTTTCTTACACCCAAAAAAGTATAGTACAGATAATCATCCTTTGAGCAGTCATTAAGACTGAGCTCGTAGACCTCCCTCTTGCCTTCCGTGTCCGGGGAGGGCTTCGAATTGACCATGATGATGTTCTCGGTCAGGGTAGAGTCCGAAAACTCCTCTCCTCCCGTGACGAGAACCCTCGGACGAAGCCCGGTCAGAGCTTCGATATCGTCCGCGACTACCTCCGCGACTTTCCTTACACCCTCGGGACAGTCGCGCTCTACAACGATATCCGCACTTATACCGTTCTCATACAGTTTAAATACACCCATTATTTACTGATTTCGCCCTATCTCAAGCGCCTTTCGGTTTGTATCGAGCATGGCCGCCTTCTTGGGCGGGATGCATTTCTGAAGGCCGAGATCAAGATTCTCTTCGGAAACAAAACCTGTTTCACGGAAGAGCTTTCCGACAAGAATGATATTCGCGAGACCCTTAAGTCCGTTCTCGTCGGCCATGGCGGTTGCGGGCACCTTGAATACCTTGATGTCCTTACGCTCAACCTCAACGTCGATCGTCGAGCTGTCCATGATGATGATGCCGCCCGGAACCACGCTGTTAACGAACTTCTCAAGTGAAGGCCTGTTCATCGCGATCAGTACGTCGGGATTTGTAACCTGAGGCGAACCGATCGACTTATCGCTGATAACCACGGAACAGTTGCATGTACCGCCGCGCATCTCGGGGCCGTACGAAGGGAGCCAGGAAAGCTCCTTTCCTTCAACCAGCGCCGAATACGCCATAACCTTACCCGCGAAGAGGATACCCTGGCCGCCGAAACCTGCCAGCAAAACGTTCATAGTGCTCATGTTCATGCCTCCTCCTTTGCGGTAATGTCCTTATATACGCCGAGCGGATAGTAAGGAAGCATATTGTCCTGCAGCCACTTGACAGCGTCCGCGGGAGCAAGTCCCCAGTTCGTGGGACATGTGGAAATGACCTCTACGATCGAATAACCGAGTCCGTTGATCTGATTCTCGAAAGCCTTCTTGATGGCCTTCTTGGCTTCGTTGACATGCTTTACATTGTCAACGGTTACACGCTGCGCAAGAGCCACGCCGTCAAGCGTCGAGAGCATCTCGCACATACGGATCGGATAACCTGCGGTCTTTACGTCACGTCCGTAAGGAGTGGTCTGTGTAACCTGTCCGGGAAGCGATGTGGGAGCCATCTGGCCGCCCGTCATTCCGTAGATAGCGTTGTTGATGAAAATAACGGTGATATTCTCGCCTCTGGTAGCGGCGTGAACGGTCTCACATGTACCGATCGCCGCCAGATCGCCGTCGCCCTGATATGTGAATACTATATCCTGGGGCTGTGCGCGCTTGATACCGGTAGCTACCGCCTGGGCGCGTCCGTGAGGTGACTGGACCATATCACAGTTGAAATAATTATAGCTGAATACCGAGCATCCTACCGACGCAACGCCTACTGCCCTGCCCTCGATGCCCAGTTCGTCTATTGCTTCGGCAACGAGGCGGTGAACTATACCGTGTGTACATCCGGGGCAATAATGAAAAGGTGCATCCGTTAATGCATGGGGTTTCTCAAATACTACTGCCATCGTTTTACGCCTCCTTACCTGCTAATTTTTTGATCTCGCCGAGAACCTCCGCGGGTGTCGGGATAATGCCTCCCGTACGTCCGAAGAAGCTTACGGGCTTGCGGCCGTTAACAACAAGCCTTACATCGTCGACCATCTGTCCCATGCTCATCTCAACGGCAAGGAACTGCTTCGCGCCCGCAACGGTCTTCTCGACAGCGTCAACGGGGAAAGGCCAGAGGGTGATCGGACGTACAAGTCCGGCCTTTATGCCCTCCGCGCGCGCCATATCCACAGCGCTTCTCGAAACACGCGAAGATGCGCCGTACGCAACGATAACGATCTCAGCGTCGTCTGTCATATATGACTCGGCGCGCTGCTCATTCGCCTTTATCTTCTCATAGCGCTCATAGCGCTCGATAACGGTCTTCTCCAAATCCTTCGCCTCGATATAGAGCGAATTCACGATGTTATGAGGTCTCGCGTTGTTATGTCCGCATGCTGCCCAGGACTTATCGTGCTGTGTGATCTCGGTCTCATCGGGGAAGAGAACGGGTTCCATCATCTGGCCCATCATACCGTCGGAAAGGATCATGGCGGGAACTCTGTACTTCTCAGCGGTGTCAAACGCGAGAGCTACGAAATCAGCCATCTCCTGAACGGTCGAAGGAGCGAGCACGAAGATCTGGAAATCGCCGTGTCCCGTAGCCTTTGTAGCCTGCCAGTAATCAGCCTGTGAAGGCTGGATGCTGCCGAGACCGGGGCCGCCACGCTGTACGTTGATGATAACGCAGGGAACGTCCGAACCTGCGATATAGCTTATACCCTCGGACTTAAGCGAGATTCCGGGGGATGATGACGAAGTCATGGCACGAACGCCCGTAGCGCCTGCGCCGAGTACCATATTGATAGCCGCGAGCTCGGATTCCGCCTGAAGGAAGGTGCCTCCGCATTTGGGCATCTTCTTCGACAGGTATGCCGAAAGCTCGGTCTGAGGCGTGATCGGATATCCGAAGAAATGACGGCAGCCTGCACGCAGTGCGGCCTCGCCGAGCGCCTCATTTCCTTTCATTAAAACTTTCTCTGCCATAATAGTAATCTCCTCTTTAGAATGCTAATAAAATGCGATCAGCGCTCAACCGTTATGCATACGTCGGGACACATTATCGCGCACGACTTGCAGCCTATGCACTGCGACTGGTCGGTCATCCTCGCGGGGTGGTAACCCTTCGCATTGATCTTTTCCTTATTCAGTTCGATCAGATGCTTGGGGCAGGCGTTTACGCACATCTCGCATCCCTTGCAGGAGTCCTCTTTGATCGTAATACTTGCCATCTTCACGCCTCCTTACATTCCTTTTTCATAGAATTTTATCTATTTCGATGAGTATATCACCTTTATCACTTTAACGCAACAAAATTTTAAAGTAAACAATTAATTATTCATTCTTCTGCATATTTTTACCTCAGTATCTCGTCAATGGTCGAAACCGTACTGAAGGTGCCCTTGTTCCGCTCGATGATCTCCTTGATCACGGGCAGCTCAAAATAGTTGACATAGCAGATCAGAGTCTTGTTCTCGCCGGCGATCGCGCCGTAGGAATTCATCATCGTGCAGGTCTTGTTCAGTTCGTTCTTGATCGCGGTGACGATAGCGTCCGGTGTCTTCGTAATGATCGTAACCTGTTTGATCGCTTCGAAATGATCGGTGAACCGGTTGATGATCGAAGTCGCCACAACATACACGAGAAGGCTCATGAGCGCCGCGCTCTTGTTGATCAGCAGGAATACCGCGATGTATACGCATGCGTTGAAGGCTACCAGAATGTAGGTCATACTGAAGTTCTTGCCTGTCTTATCCGAAATCTTCTTAAGGACAATGTTCGCGAAGATCTCGGAACCGTCGATGCAGCCGCCGTTCTTCAGGATGATCGAAAGACCCGCGCCTAAGATCGCGCCGCCGAATACGACCGCGAGGAAATGCTCTGTATCGATCTCAATATGATATTCCTCAAAGATCGCAAGTCCCAGCGTATATATGAGCGATCCTAAAATGGCTTTAATGCCGAACTTCTTCCCAAGGAACACGCAGCCCGCGACAAGGAAGGGCGCAAATACAATGGCCACGCAGACCGAAAGATTGATGCCTGACAGCTTGCTGACAATGATGGCGATGCCGGCCGTTCCGTAGTCTATCGCGTCATTCGGGATCAGAAAGACTGCTACGGCAAAACTCGCCATAAAAGCGCCGATGATTATGAAAAGATATGAGCCTGCTTCGGAAACTCTTTTGTTCATCCGTTATAGGTCCTTTCATATAAAGATAAAAAAAACACTCCACAACTTATGATATAACTTGCGGAGTGATTTTTCAATCAAAGATTCAGTTCATAATCGATCAGAGTCATAGCCTCGTTAACGGGCTTTTCCTCTCCTACTCTTACAAAGCCGCATTTTTCGTACAGGTGACAGTTTCGCGGTTCCTGAAGTATGGTCTCGAGCCGCCAGCGCTTTACCGCAGGATAGAGTTCAAAGGCCTTCTGTATCGCGACATATCCGATTCCGCGATTCTGGTACACGGGACGGATGAATATCGGACTGATGAAGGATTCCTCTTTTTCGTCGGGATCGTTATGCCCGAGATTGATCGCGCCTACCCTCGCTCCATCGAGAACGATGAAGTAATATTTCCGGTTCGGCCGTAAAGCTCTGGCCTTTACACGTTCAAACGATTCTGTCGCCGGCGAACCCTCGTCATGATAGATCTCATAGAGCGGCATAAAGCTCTCGATCTGCATCTCATACAGCTGAGGCAGTTCGTCTTCGCGCACCTCTTCGAGCTTTACGCGCTTCATAAGCGAATTATGACTCGCGTCGGGAAGGTTAAAACGCTCTTTGATCATACGCGCGACAACATCGGGCTCCAGGTTCGTGTTGTCTATCTTTTTGTAATGCTCAAAAGGTATTTCGCCTTCATTGCTCACGATGCG
>JAFZKM010000320.1 GCA_017553665.1 Lachnospiraceae bacterium | reverse complement strand
TGTGAGATGGTTGAGAAGGCGAAGAGGCATATCTTCGAGGGAGATATCTTCCAGATAGTGCTCTCGAACAGGATCGGAGCCGATTACGAAGGCAGCCTGTTCGATACCTACAGGATATTGCGTACGATCAATCCTTCGCCGTACATGTTCTATTTCTCCGGAGATGACATGGAGGTGGCCGGAGCCTCACCCGAGACGCTCGTAAAGCTCGAGAACGGCGTTCTGCATACCTTCCCGCTGGCCGGAACCAGGCCGAGGGGAAAGACGCCGGAAGAGGATAAAGCGCTCGAGGAAGAACTCTTAGCGGACGAGAAGGAACTCGCGGAGCACAACATGCTCGTAGACCTGGGCAGAAATGATATCGGCAGGATAAGCCGTTTCGGGACCGTAGAGGTCGAGCAGTTCCATACTGTCCAGAGATACTCGCACGTAATGCACATCGGCTCGACCGTAAGGGGCGAGATCAGGGAAGACAAGGACGCGCTCGACGCGATCAACGCGATCCTTCCCGCCGGAACCTTATCCGGCGCGCCCAAGATCAGGGCATGCCAGCTCATCAACGATCTGGAGGACGACAAACGCGGAATATACGGCGGAGCCATTGGATATATTGACTTTACGGGCAATCTGGACACATGTATTGCCATAAGAATTGCTTATAAGAAAAGAAGTAAAGTTTATGTAAGAAGCGGCGCGGGTATTGTCGCGGACTCAATTCCGGAGAACGAATTCACGGAATGCATGAACAAAGCGGCGGCCGTGGTGAAGGCTCTGAAGATGGCAGAGGAGGTGGAAGAGTGATCCTTTTGATCGATAACTACGACAGCTTTTCGTATAACCTCTATCAGCTGATCGGAAGCATTGAACCGGATATCAGAGTTATCAGGAACGACGCGATGACGGTCGGAGAGATAGAAGCGATGAAGCCGGCAGGCATAATAATCTCACCGGGACCCGGAAGACCTGAGGATTCGGGCATCTGTCCCGAAGTTATAAAGCAGCTGGGCGGAAAGATACCGATCCTGGGCGTATGTTTAGGCCACCAGGCCATCTGTATGGTATACGGAGCGAAGGTATCATACGCGTCGCGCCTGATGCACGGAAAGGCTTCGATGACAGAGTTTGATAAGACCTGCCCGCTGTTTAAGGGCTGCCCCGGCGAAGCGGAGGTCGCAAGGTATCATTCTCTCGCAGCCGTGGAGGATACGCTTCCGGAGTGCCTGAAGGTTACGGCACGTACGAAGGAGGGCGAGATAATGGCGGTAATGCATACGGAGTACCCGATCTATGGAGTCCAGTTCCATCCGGAGTCGATCCTGACACCCGACGGAAAGCGGATGCTGCTGAATTTTGTAAATGAAACGAAGTAATTAAAACACGATTTAATAAATATCGAAAAGGGGACAAAACCATGATAAAAGAAGGAATCATCAAGATCGTTAACAAAGAAGACCTGACCTATGACGAGGCTTATACGGTCATGAACGAGATCATGAGCGGTGAGACGACACCCACTCAGAACGCGGCATTTCTTGCTGCGCTCTCTACCAAGAGCACGAAGGCTGAGACCATCGATGAGATCTCCGGCTGCGCAGCGGCCATGAGAGACCATGCGACGGTTGTTGACACAAAGGGGATTGAGACCATGGAGATCGTGGGAACAGGCGGAGACGGAGCGCACAGCTTCAACATTTCCACTACATCCGCTTTTGTCATGGCCGCTGCGGGCATCAAGGTTTCCAAGCACGGAAACAGGGCTGCTTCCTCCAGCTGCGGAACGGCGGACTGCCTGGAGGCTCTCGGAGTGAATATACAGCAGGATCCCGACAAATGCGTTGAGATGCTTGAAAAGGCAGGCTTC
Source organism: Lachnospiraceae bacterium (assembly GCA_017553665.1). Next base: position 1,357 of record JAFZKM010000320.1, on the reverse strand, counting down.
TGCTTCATGTTCGCCCAGAAGTACCATTCTTCGATGAAGTATGTGGGCGGCATCAGAAAGGAACTCGGCTTCAGGACCGTATTCAACATCCTGGGCCCCATCACCAACCCGGCTAAGCCTGTATACCAGCTGCTCGGCGTATACGATGAGTATCTGGTAGAGCCCCTCGCGAAGGTTCTGATGAGCCTTGGCGTAAAGCAGGGACTTGTAGTGTATGGACAGGATAAGCTTGATGAGATCTCACCTTCGGCTCCCACATCCGTATGCGATTTCAAGGACGGAAGATACGCTACATACACGATCAAACCCGAGGATTTCGGCTTTGAGCGCTGCAGCAAGGAAGATATCAAAGGCGGTGACCCTGCGGAGAACGCGAAGATAACGACCGCGATCCTGAAAGGCGAGGAGCAGGGCCCGAAGCGCAACGCGGTGCTCCTTAACGCGGGAGCGGCCTTATACGCCGCAGGAAAGGCGGAATCGATGAAGGCGGGCGTTAAGCTGGCAGCGGAGCTTATTGACTCGGGAAAGGCTTATGAGGCCCTTTTAAAGGCCATTGAGGTATCGAACGCGAAATGAGTGAGAATATACTTGAAACGATCGCAGCATACGCAAGAGAGCGCGTCGCGGAAGCAAAGAACAGGATCCCGCGTGAGGAACTCGAGAAAAAGGCTTTCGCGATGAACTGCGAGACGGGTTTTCCTTTTGAAAAGGCTCTGAGGGAAGGCGATGTAAGCTTCATCTGCGAGTGCAAGAAGGCTTCTCCTTCAAAGGGCATTATCGCCGAAGAATTCCCTTATCTTGAGATCGCGGCGGAATACGAGAATGCCGGAGCTGCGGCAATATCCGTGCTTACCGAGCCAAAGTGGTTCATGGGCAGCGATGAGATACTGGCGAGGATCGCCGAAAACGTAAGTATCCCTGTGCTGCGCAAGGATTTCACGGTGGACGAATACATGATCCTCGAGGCAAAGGTCCTCGGGGCATCCGCAGTACTCCTGATATGCGCGATAATGAGCGAAGCGGAGATAAAGAGCGCGATAGAGCTATGTGACAGGCTCGGGCTTTCGGCGCTCGTTGAGGCGCATGACGAGGCTGAGATAGAGACGGCTGTCAGGGCCGGGGCGAGGATCATAGGCGTAAATAACAGGAATCTGAAGGACTTTACCGTGGATATCCGCAACAGCGAGCGTCTTCGCCGCCTGGTGCCGAAGAACGTCCTTTTCGTGGCGGAGAGCGGCATAAAGACCGCGGAGGATATAGATGTCCTGCGAAAAGCCGGCGTCAATGCCGTTCTTATCGGAGAGACCCTGATGAGGGCCGATGACAAAAAGGCAATGATAAAGAGCCTTAAAGGACG
>JAFZKM010000319.1 GCA_017553665.1 Lachnospiraceae bacterium | reverse complement strand
CCCTTGCAGGTCAGCTGGCTCGACATGAACGCTCCCTGGAAGGTCACGCGTCCGTTCACGAGCTTGTTCACTATCTCACGCGTAGTCTTCGCGAGAACGTTCGGAGACTGCACGGTCCCGTAATAAACCTTAAGCTTGCCGTTCTCTACCTCAAGCACGAGATCCCTCTCGGTATCAGTCATCATGATCTGGTATACTGCCGAAAAATCGGGTTCGGGCGATACAAACGCCTTTTTGAATTCGGCAATGAATTCCTGCTTGTCCTCATCGCCTGTCTGATCGAGCTTATCCAGATAAAGCTTCGTCAGCTTCGCGACGTCTTCCTTCTGCTTCTTCACAAAGGTCTCATCAGAAACATAGATCGAAAGCTGCTCGCTCTCCTGAGGAGTAAGATCGATCGGCGAACCGCTTACCGCGACGGAACCTCCCGCCGCAGTGCTCGAAGGATACGCAACAACCTTATGGTTCACGGTTCTGTACATATTCTCCGCTGCCTGTTCGATCATCTTTCCGTACGCGGAATTCGTCTCAAACTCAACATGATCCTCGGCATACGCGCAGATTCCGGGGAACGCGACTCCGCCGAGCAGCTCCCAGGAACGGATCAGATGATATTCCGCTTCGCGCTCTCCGAGCGATGTGGAGATCACGACAGGGAACATATAAAGCTTTTTGAGCTTGTTCTTATCGGCGTAAAGCCAGCAGGCATCCAGGAACTGCTGCATGAGACCGCCTATCCCGTACCATTCAACGCTTACCGCGAGGACAGCCGCGTCGGCGTCCTTCATGGTATTCGGGAGCATGGCGATGCCGCCCTTCTGCTCGTAAAGATTAAACCGGTTCACATCGACACGGAGCTCACCCAGGACTTCCGTGATCTTGTTCAGCACATAGAGGGTCGGATCTTCGATAAGTCCGCGTCCGCCGTAATAGATGTTGATCTTCATGCATAACCTCCGCGCCTGTCATATAAAATCATCGCACTCACAACGCCGAATGCCGCTCCCGCTATATGTGCGGTATTATCGATACCGACACTCGTGATCCCGGCATATATTGACAGAAACATGAACAATACGATCTGCCTGAGACTGATACCCGCAACTCTTCCGCGATTGGCCAGCACGATCCAGAGCAGGACTCCGGCGATCCCGAATACCGCTCCCGACGCGCCGAGGCTGTATGTGTAAAAGCCTCCCGCTTCCGATGCCATATTGAAGCACCATCTGTTATATGCCGCCGACGCAAGTCCCGCGACCAGTCCGCTGCCTATATAGGCCGCCGCGTACTTAAAGCCTCCGAGCATGCGCTCCGCAGTGCTCCCGATGAAGCCAAGCACCAGCATATTGTTGAAAATATGACCAAGACTTCCGTGCAGGAACATATAGGTGAACAGCCTGTAATACTGATGCTCCTCAAAAACCAGCCACCAGGCAAGGGAATATGAATAGGTCCCTGCCTCCTCCCCGACAGCGTTGTCCGCGAATATCTGCACAATAAAGCAAACTATCGTGATAACGATGATCGTCGTGTTCACGGGTGTAAGATATTTCTTTATCTCATTCAAAAACTCTCTCATTTTCAAAGCTCCCAGACTTCGCGCTTCGTGGTCGAAACCGCGACCGCTCCCGCGTCAAGTGCCGAGATGACGTCTTCCTTATCCGAGATCAGGCCCCCGGCTATAACGGGTATATTGATCATCCCGGTGATCCGGGAAATGATCTTCGGCATAACTCCGGGCAGGATCTCGATAAGATCCGTGTTGTGAACGTCGGTCTGCTTTGATATATTCTCTATCGCCAGCGAATCAAGCACGAAGAATCGCTGTATCGTAAACAGCCCAAGTTCCTTCGCACGCTTTATCAGCAGCGGCTTCGTCGAAATGATACCGTCCGCGCTGGTCATCCGCTTTATGTAATCCACCGCGATCTCCTTTGACCCGAGACCGGTGATCAGATCGATATGGACCATGGCGATCTTCCCATGCTCCTTCAGAGTGTTCACAATGTCCGAAATGCTGCAAATATCGCCAAAAAGCACGAATACGATCCCAATATCCGTATCCAGGCAATTCTCCAGACCCGTCTCATCTTTGATCGCGGCTATGACCGGACATTCTTCAACCAGGTTTCTGAGTGAGTAGTTCATGCGCGCCTCCTTGGACGATATTCCAAGGATTAATTATACACTAACGCGGAACTAATTACAATAAAATGTACAGGCCGCGATGCGTATCTCGTCGCCTCTGCGGACTGCCTGAGGTTTGTAACTTTCAAGTTTTTTGCCGTTTATATAGGTTCCGTTTGTTGAGCCGAGATCGGAGATCACATACTGCTCCCCCTCCTTGTCTATCTTCATGTGATACCTGCTGACTCCGGCCTTGTTGAGGACATAATCCGCCGTGTTAGGATCTTTTCCGACGAAAAAAGGCGTGCGCGCGACAGTGATCGCGGGGTATTCATCAGAGACCAGAGAAAAGGGGTATCTGGCCATACCGTCGCCGCAGAGCATGAGCGTAGCCTCATCTTCAGCCTCTGCCGCGGCACGGCAGCTCTCCTCTACAACCGAAACAAACCGCTTCCATATGAAGCGTTCCGCCGCAGCGCACAGGATCAGTCCTGTTCCCGCGATCAGCAGGGTCTTTGTCACATCAGGCCTGCCGGTAACAGCGTTTGCAAGCACGCCTGTTTTTATCAGCACCGCCAGCAGCAGTACTGCTGCCGCGGGTATCAGCAGAGAAGTCAATAAAAGCCCTCGCAGTGCTGCTTTTACTATCTCCGCGGGAGACATCGCAATGCTTTCCTTTTCGGCTTTTATCTCCCTGAACACCGCGTGTTCCGCCATCGCGGCGGCACGCTCCTCCGGTCTTGCGGTCCGGTCTGACGCCCGCGGCTCTTCCGGTTTTGTATCCGTTTTTTGGACCGGCATTTCTTCTTTTTCCCGCGGCGGACCATTCACGATCCCCATCAGATCCTCAATTGTACAGCTCTCCTCCTTCGTTTTCATGAAGAAGGTGTAGATCATCAGTACAGCGTCATCGTCCTTGTAATCGATATTGTCCATCATATACTCGGAAAGCGCTCGAAGCTGTTCCCGCAGCGGCTTTCCGTATCCCGAATAGTATGCCACCTCGGTTCTTGCCTTAGCATCGGTATATACGGTCTCGGGCGTTACGACATAATCATCTTCGAGCAGCATGAACTCATGACCGTGGTAAACACTTTTGAGCAGTTCCGAGAAAACGTTCTTCAGCTCCTCCGCCCTAAGCTTTCTGCGTGCGCAAAGGCTCTTAAGCGTTTCCATTCCCATTACGGAATACTCGTAAATACGCAATCCGTTTTCATTGATCACCTCAAAAGGCAAAATGCCCTCCACTCTGTTATGGAGCAGCATCTGCTCCCTGAAATCGCTGTGTTCACTCCGGCATTCCGTTTCACTGATCCTCATGCTCTGCCTTCCGAGGCTCCTGCACTGTTCAATCTGCATTGTCCTGTCCCACCACCTTTTCGATCATTTCTTTTCCCGCGCTGATGATCCGCATCCGCTGCTCTCTGTCTTCCGCAACGGTACACGAAGCGACCTTTGATAATCCGGGCATCCTGAAGCCGGCTGCGCCTGCCGGACTTCTCATCGCGATCACCGCCGAGGCGGTGATCTTATTTCCTTCGACAGATACAACCGGCTCTGTCACGTCGCAGAGCAGGTAACCTTGCGAGATCTTCTCCAAAAAGATCTTTTTTAATTCGCCTTCATCCGCTTTCCCATCAGTATCCGCCTGTACACGCCCATATTCGAGGACACTTCTGATATCTCCTTCCAGCTTCATCCGGTCATAGAGCATCAGGATCAGCACGATGAGCGCGATCGTCGCAAAAAAAACGAACGGCACGATATACGCTGCTTCAACCGTGGCCGAGGCTTTTAATCTCTTCATTCGGATCACCACCCCATAAACAAAAGCTACATAAACTGCATCAGCACATATCCCGCAAAAAGAAACGGCATGAAAGGCACCCTGCTTTTTCTGTGCAGCCTTCCTCTTGCAAGCATCGCTGCCGCATACACCAACAGCAGGAACAGAGACAATGCTGCCATTGCCGCCGTCATACGCAGTCCGAGAGCCAGTCCTGCAATACAGAAAACGGCCGCGTCCCCGAATCCGATCATTTCTTTGCTGAACTTCGCAACCAGAAGCAATACCAGCCCCACGGCCAAGCCAAGCCCTCTGTCTGACAGCGAAGGCCTGTTTCCGTCAAAAAAAGATACAGCCGCCGGTATCGCGCCCGCTGCCAGCAGCAGAAAGGGGATGCTCTTTTTAAACATATCCTCTGCCGCGAGCACCAGCAGGTATATACCCATAACCACCGAAAACTCAATCTCCCTTTTCTCCGCATCGCTTGCATGGTCTCAGACTGCCGATCTCCGATTTCCTGATCTCGGTTATCGTTCTTTTCAGGCCGCTGCAATCCAGTTTGTAATGATATCTGTCTCCATCCGTTGTAATGTAGACCGTCTCCGGTGCTTCCCCCGAGACGCACTTTTCGCAGGGATAATACTTTCCCCCGTACTCATTCCTTTTTCCCGCGACCTCTCCTGCCTCAGTCATCAGGATATGGAGTTTGAGGCTCGGACATGTCAGCCTGACATGATAGACTGTTCCCGTCTCGGTCTTATAGACCGTTTCCTCTTCTTTTTCAGTTTCCTGCTCCTTTTCCTCAAGCAGGCTTTCAGCTGCCGTTCCCGTGAAATACCTGTAGACGATCTCGCTGCTGCCCTTTATTCCGTGCAGTCCGAAACCCGAAACCGGAGATCTGAACTCATAGGAGCACACCAGCCGTATGCATCCGTCATCCGTGCAAAAGTCGGAGTCCCCGCAGGATATTCCGGAAAGTCCGCCGGCTATGGTATTTACCGCTATTGGATGGTCTTTCAGGTTCTCCTCCAGGATCATCCGGACCGAGCTCTCTTCGAGAAAATCTCCGACCGCTCCTTCCGCTCCGGTTTTTCTCTCAGCCTCAGCAGCTATATCTCCGTAAACGCTCACGCTTCTGGCTGTCTCAAGCATCGCTTCCCCTATCACGGTCTCTGCCTCCATATACAGGAACAGGCAGCAGAGCGCCATCACGGCAAAAAAGAATACCGGAAAAGCAAGCGCGGCTTCGACCGTAAGCGAAGCTTTATACACTTTTCTGTTCTTCAAAGACTTTCACCAACAGGATAATGATCCATAACTGTTCTTGATTTACAGTTTCCCCACCGGAGAGAGATGATATAGGGTAGAATTGGGAGACATGCCTGCAGAT
>JAFZKM010000318.1 GCA_017553665.1 Lachnospiraceae bacterium | reverse complement strand
GTTTTCCAGAATGCTGCGCTGCAGCGTTACAAGCTCCTTCTGCCCTTCCGGAGTCATATTGTATTTGATATCAGGCTTGCGTCCGATGATGCCGAGACCCGAACAGGGAACATCGGCGATAACAATGTCAAAAGCATTCTCAAATTCAGGAACAAAAACAGAGGCGTCATTGACGCGTGTCTCAATATTCTTAAAGCCGCATCTGTCGACATTCTCTCTGATCATGCGGACCTTCTGCTCCGAAATATCGCATGAAAGAACGCTTCCGCGGCGTTCTGTCTGTTTCTTTGAGTCCTGCGATCCCACAGTTCCGGCATTTATCATCCTGTCTGCAATGTTCATGCTCTTGCCGCCCGGAGCCGCGCACAGGTCGAGGACCCGCTCGTCACCTTTAATATTCGCTATCTCTCCGGCCATCACCGAACTCATATCCTGTACGGAGAACAGGCCTTCTTTGAACTCCGGAATACTGCCCGGAGACGTGAACCCTGCGATAGCCATGCAGCGCTCAATACCCGTCCGTTCAACCGCGATCCCCTGTTTTTCGAGTCTCTCAGCCAGCTCATCGGGCGCGATCCTCGATGAATTGCATCTGATAAATGTCTTTGACGGCGTCAGATAATGCTTAAATGCTTTCTCAGACGCCTCCGCGCCGTAATTATCAATGAAATACCTCACTATCCATTCAGGCAGCGAATACTCAAGACTCAGGCGCTGTAAATCCCCCTTCACCGCCGACAGATCTGTCAGTTCCGCCTTCTGTCTCGCGATATTTCTCAAAACACCGTTTACAAAGCCGCTTAAGTTAACCAGTCCGCGCTTCTTCGCAAGTTTTACCGACTCATTGCAGGCGGCGGAATCCGGAACATTCATGTACAGCAGCTGATAAACGCCCATGCGGATGATATTGCGGACAACAGGCTTCATCTTTGCCGTCTTTGTCTTCGATACCGCGTCAATTACATGGTCCAGCATGATCCTGCGCTCTATAACACCCATGACCAGCCGCTTTACGAAGCTCCTGTCAATATCCGTAAGTTCGGAATGCGAGTCAAGACAGTCCGCGATGACAAGATGAGAGGGCCTGTGCTCTTCGAGAACAGCAACGATCATATTCAGGCAATCGTTTCTGATATCTGCCATAACACAGGCCCTCCCGTTATTTCGTATTTATCGCGGCAGGCGCTTATTCGCCTGCCTCTTCATTCTTTCTGCCGCAGACAGTACCGTCCGCGAACTTATAGCCTCTCAGGAAATCACCTGCCGGCATGCGCTTTTTTCCTTCGAGCTGTACGGTTACCAGATTCAGGCTGCCGTCCGCAGTCTCAACAAACAACTCCTCTTTGTCCGCAAACATCCTTCCGGGAACGGGCTCTTTTCCGTCCATCGTGCGGTCAGAAACCTCTGTCTTCCAGATCTTCAGCATCTTTCCGTCAATAAACGTAAATGCTCCGGGCCAGGGTATCAGTCCCCTGATCAGCCTCTCCAGATATTCCGACTTATTATTGAAATCGAGCTCACCCATGCTCTTTTTGATCATGCCGACATAGGTGGCTTCGTCATTGTTCTGGGGAATGGGATGCGCGGTACCTGCCTCGATCCGGTCCATCGCCTCAAGCAGCGTCGGTCCGCCGAGCTCCATCAGTCTGTCGTGAAGGCTTCCTGCCGTCTCATCGGGCGCCAGCTCGAGCTTTCGCGTGAGTATCATGTCTCCGGTGTCCAGACCCTTCTCCATGTACATGATCGTAATGCCGGTCTCTTTCTCGCCGTTGATAACGGCCCACTGGATCGGCGACGCGCCGCGGTACTTCGGAAGAAGCGACGCATGCACATTGATGCAGCGGTACTTCGGAAGATTAAGAATATTCTCGCGGAGTATCTGACCGTACGCAGCTACAACAATAATGTCGGGATTCAGCTGTTTTATGGATTCTACAAATGTCTCCTCGGATGCTTTTTCCGGCTGGAACACGGGAATGTCATGCTCAATGGCCACTTTCTTTACATCCGAGAAAATGATCTCGTTTCCTCTCGCGTTGGGTTTGTCGGGCTGGGTAACCACACCGACCACTTCATGTCTCGAAGCTATCAAAGTCTTCAGGATCCCTGCCGCTATCTCAGGCGTACCCATAAAAACTACACGCATAGAATGCTCCTTTCCCCGGCTGTTACTCAGCTTCCTCTTGCGAAGCTGTCATCAGCTCACCCTCAACCTTGCTCGTATACAGAACGCCCTCAAGATGATCAAGCTCATGCTGTATCGCGCGCGCCAGAAGCTCGGTGCCTTCAAGTTCAAAAGGCTCCATATTCTCATCGAGCGCTTTAACCTTAACATGGTTCGCGCGGGTTACCACACCGGACTTTCCGGGCACCGAAAGGCAGCCCTCGGCTCCCGTCTGTTCGCCGTCTGCTTCGGTAATCACGGGATTGATCAGAATGATCGGAGAATCGCCCTCTTCGGATACATCGATCACCACGATGCGTTTTAGAACGCCGACCTGCGGAGCCGCAAGTCCCACGCCGTTCGCCTCATACATAGTATCTATCATATCCTCGATGAGCTCCCTGTTTCGGTCGGTCATCTCCGTAACCTCTTTGCACTTCTTGTTAAGGATCGGATCTCCTTCTTTTCTGATGTTCCTTAATGCCATGATAATAGCCTCCGTTAATTGAAATTAAACTGCAGCGCCGCAGTTTCGGGCAGCCCTTCGCCGAATTCCGCGAGCATGTCCTTTATTTTCACAAGCAATGAATAGTCGCCTGCCTTAATATAAATGATCTTCCGGTAAATGTCACGTGCCTTGGCCAAAGGCGCGTCTGCCGGACCTATCGTCTTTATCTGTAAAGCTTTTTCCTTTACATTTTTTTCGCCTGCGTAAGCGTCTATCTTTTTCCTGACCTGTTCCGAGACTTTTCCCGCCTCTTCTTCCGTCGTGGACAATATCAGAACCGAGAGCATGCATCTGGCGGGAGGATAATTCATAACCTGCCTGAATCCGTATTCCTCGTCGTAAAAGCCCTCATAATCGGCCTTCGCGGCATGCTCGATACAGTAGTTCTCCGGATCGTAGGTCTGTATCACAACATCGCCCGCGAGCTCGCCTCTGCCCGCGCGGCCCGATGCCTGTGTCAGCAGCTGGAAGGTCCTCTCGCCTGCCCTGAAATCGGGCGCGTTGAGTGACATGTCAGCCATCAGTATCCCGACAAGAGTGCACTTATGGAAGTCATGCCCCTTTACGATCATCTGCGTACCGATCAGGATATCGGCCTCTTCGTTCGCGAATGACGATAATATCTTCTCATAGCTGTCCTTCGAAGCCGTGGTATCTGCGTCCATTCTGAGTATCCTGGCCGCGGGATACAGCTGTTTAAGCTTCTCCTCCACCTTCTGCGTTCCGAGTCCGAACGAACTGATGTAAGGCGATCCGCACGAAGGACACTTTTCCGGCTTTTGAACCGAATGCCCGCAGTAATGGCATACGAGATTTCCCGTATTATGCAGTGTCATCGCGATATCGCAATGAGGACATTTTATCACATGTCCGCAGCTCCTGCATGAAACCGATCCCGAATAGCCTCTGCGGTTCAGGAAAAGCATCGTCTGCTCTCCCTTTTTCAGCCTGTCCTCGATGAGTTCTCTTAAAACCGTCGAAAAAACAGTGCGGTTGCCGGCCTTTAATTCCTCTCTCATGTCCGCGACATGCACCGTCGGCATTAATGCTCCTCCGGCGCGTGAATCAAGCTTAAACAGCCTGATCCGTCCGGCCCTGGCCATCGTATAGGCCTCAAGCGACGGCGTGGCCGACCCTAAGATGACCGGCGCGTTCTCTTCCTCTCCGCGCCTGAACGCGACTTCTCTCGCGTGATACGCGGGCACGTTCTCGGCCTTATAGCTGCCCTCATGCTCCTCGTCAATGATTATGAGCCCGAGTCTCTCAAAAGGTGTGAACAGCGCGGATCTGGGGCCTATCACAATATCGGTCTCGCCCCTTTTCGCGCGCAGATACTGGTCGTATCTCTCTCCGGGCGAAAGCTTCGAGTTCATGACCGAGATCCTGTTGCCGAAGCGCATGTAAAAGCGCTTAACGGTCTGGTATGTGAGCGCGATCTCGGGGATCAGCATGATGACCTGCCGTCCGTTCGCGATCACATGCTCGATAATATCAAGATATATCTCTGTTTTACCGCTTCCGGTGACTCCGTGGATCAGATAATCGCGCCTTTTCCCTGCGTCAATGTCTGCCTTCACTTCATCGGCTATCGCCTGCTGTGCCGGATTCAGCTCATTCTTCACAAAACCGCTGCGGTCAATGTCAGAGAACGGATTGCGGTAAACAACCTCCGACCTGATCCTGATCACATGATCGGTCTCAAATTTGGAAATGACCGATGATGATATGTTTAACTTCGAAGTGGTCAGCGAATAGTCAAGCTTCCCGGCCTCTATAAGTTCCCTTAAGAATCGTTCCTTAGCGGTATGATGCTTCTTAACGGCCTCAGCCAGCAGCGACATCAGTTCCTCTTTTGACGCGACGGCCTCGATCGTCCGCATCTCCAGCTGCTTTATCTTCTTTGAGGACGGGATGACCGTCTTCAGCGCCTGGTTCATGGTCCCGCCGAAACGGTCCTTTATCCACCACGCAAGGCTTATCATTCGTCCGTCCACGGGATTGATCTTCGCTGCCACGCCCGTGATCGGCTTTATCCTTGAAGGATCTATCTGCGGCTTTTCCGAAAGATCGATCACATATCCGTTTATCGTGCGGCTTCCGAAGGGAATGACCACCGGACAGCCGGGTTTTATCTTCTCCTCAAGATGAGCGGGAATCAGGTATTGATAGGGCTTGTCGACATTTTCCACCGAAATGTTGACTATAACATCTGCGTACAAACTGCCCCTCCTTACTGATCAGACATAGCCTCTCTCGGCCATGATCCTCCCGACTGCCTCGGCCACCAGCTCTCTCTCGTCCATATGGTATCTGACGCCCTCGATCTCCTGATAGTCCTCCTGTCCTTTTCCTGCGAGGATTATCATGTCACCGTCGTGAGCGTCCCTGATCACCGTGTAAATGGCCTCTTTGCGGTCCGGGATCACTATGTATTCACCGTCGGCCTTCTTCACGCCGACCAGAATGTCGTTAATGATATCGATCGGTTTCTCAAATCTCGGATTATCCGAGGTAACTACCGTGAGATCGGCAAGCTGCGACGAAACCTCTCCCATCTCAAAACGTCTTTCCCTGTCACGGTTTCCTCCGCATCCGAAAAGGCATACAAGCCTTCCGGGCTTATGCTCGCGAAGCGTGGTGAGAAGGCTCTTGAGCGCCATCGAATTATGCGCGTAATCGATCATGATAGCGAAGCGTTTGCTGATCGCGAGCGTCTCAAGACGTCCTTTGACCTTTGTCTCATAAAGGGCTTCGGCCGCTTTCCCGAGCAGTTCGTCAAACCTCTTCTCATCGCCCGCCGCGTCCTTTTCGAGAATATCGGCGCATACCGAGAGAGCGCCGATCGAATTGCTGACATTAAACCTGCCGGGCATTGAAAGAGTAACCTTAAGAGGGCGTCCGTTCATGACAGCCGTATAGGAGATGCCGATATCTCCGCCTTTTCCGATAAGCTCTATATCCTCGGCCCTGTATTCAAGATCGCTGCCGTATCCGAATCTTACGGCCTTTTCATATATTGGAGCGTCTGCGGCCGGAAATCCTTCGGGTGCCGGCGCCTTGCATAGCACGACATCGTCAAAATGCGGATCGTCGCCGTTGCCCGCGGCGTATCTGCACTGCCTGAAAAGAAGGCTCTTGCAGTACATGTACTCACCGAAATCCGCGTGCTCATTGGGTCCGATATGATCGGGCTCCAGATTCGTATAAAGCGCGTAATCGTAGATAATGCCTGCCACGCGGTTCTGTTTCATGGCCTGGGAGCTGACCTCCATAACAAGGCTGTCGCATCCCTCATCGACCATCTGCGCAAGATAAGACTGTACGGTATAAGGATCCGGAGTCGTATTGTGCGTCTGATATACCTTATCTCCTATACCAACGCCGATAGTGCCGATAATGCCGGTCTTATGTCCGCATTTCTGCAGAATGTTGCGGATCATGTAAGCGCTGGTGGACTTGCCCTTCGTGCCCGTAAGCGCGATCGCGATAAGCTTGCGCGCGGGATAGTCAAACCATGCCGCTGCGAGCAAAGACATCGCGATCCTTGTGTCCGCGACCTTTATAACAGAGGCACCGTCAACATGCGAAACTTCCCGCTCAACAACGATCACGGCCGCGCCGTTCTTCGCGATATCGGCAACAGCGTCATGCGAATCGAAATTCGCGCCCTTTATGCATACAAAAAGGCATCCGTCAGAGACCTTTCTCGTATCGTTCACGACGGCCGTGATCTCGCGGTCCATTACCCCTTCGGTCTTATCAACAAATTCATATTTAAGCTCAGCGAGCAGCTGCTCACATTTCATATCCCCATCTCCCCTGTTTCAAGTAAAGCGGTCCCATCTATCACCGGAGTGACGGGGCCGCGAAAAAATCAGATATTTGAGTATTACAGACATCTGTAGAGGTCCTCATACTGGCGCGCCGAATTGTTCCATGAGAAATCCTGCGCCATCGCTCTGTCGATCAGCTTGTTCCATTCGCGCCTGCGGTCGAAGAAAATGTGCTTCGCGTAATTGATCGTCGCAAGCATCTCGTGCGCGTTGTAATTCGAGAAGCTGAAGCCTGTTCCGGTATTGCCGTATTCATCGTACGGATAAACCGTATCTTTAAGACCGCCCGTCTCACGGACTATCGGAAGCGTTCCGTAGCGCAGGCTCATCAGCTGGCTGAGTCCGCAGGGCTCAAACAGCGAAGGCATCAGATAAGCGTCGCAGCTGGCGTAAAGCTTATGCGCGCGGTCGTTCGAATAGAAGATATTTGCCGAGACTCTGTCGGGATACTTCCATGCGAAATGCCTGAACAGGTTCTCGTATTTCGCTTCGCCGGTGCCCACAACGACAAGCTGTGTGTCCTCCGCGCATATCTGCTCGATAACGCAGTCAACAAGATCGAGTCCCTTCTGATCGGTAAGTCTTGAGCAAATACCGATCATGAATTTCCTGTCATCGACGGCCAGACCGAGCTCGCGCTGGAATTCGCGCTTGTTCTTTATCTTTTCCTTACGGAAGTTCATGGCCGAATACTGCTTGAAGATATACGGATCGGTCTCGGGATTGTATTCATCGTAATCGAGGCCGTTCACGATTCCGCAGAGGTTGTTCGCCCTCGCGTTCATCAGTCCGTCAAGGCCCTCGCCGTAGAATGAATTCTTTATCTCCTCCGCGTAGGTCTTGCTTACGGTCGTAACATAATCGGCATATACGATACCGGCCTTCAGATAGTTCGCGTCGCCGTACGCCTCGATCTTATCCGAGGTGAAATAGTACTCGGAAAGACCCGTGATATCCATGATCTGTTTCTTGTTCCAAATGCCCTGGAATTTGAGATTATGGATCGTCATGATCGTCTTGATGCCCCAGTAGAACTCATTCGCCTGGAACGTATCATGCAGATAAACCGGAACCAGTCCCGTCTGCCAGTCGTTGCAGTGGATGATATCGGGTCTGAACGGAATGATCGGGAGCGCCGAAAGCGCTGCACGGCAGAAGAACGCGAATTTCTCGACATCCTCGAAGATCTGGCCGTAGGGAGCATAGCCCTGGAAATAGAATTCATTGTCAATGAAGTAGAACTTCACGCCCTGATATTCCATCTCAAGGATGCCGACATACTGCTGACGCCATGCGAGCTCCATGTAGAAATGGTTTACATACTTCATCTGGGACTTATATTCGTCCTTGATACAGGCATACTTCGGGATGATGACTCTTACATCGAATTCATCCTTATTCAGGTACTTCGGAAGTGAACCGATAACGTCCGCCAATCCGCCCGTCTTAATGAAAGGTACGCACTCAGATGCAATAAACAAAATATTCTTCATTCTTATCACCAGCTGTAATTATTATATTTAATGGTTTTTGCCGCTTCTGATCTCTTTTTTGCGCGCAGCTGCGTCATTCCTGATATCGGCCGCGGCCTCAAGGACGCTTCCCGAAGGGTTCTCCCCGCCGAGGATCCGTCCGAGCTCATTAAGTATACCCGACTCATCGAGTATGTCAACACTGACTTTGGTCGTATCATCGAGCGCCCGCTTCGTAACGCAGAAATGCGAATCGGCCATCGCGGCGATCTGCGGAAGATGCGTGATGCAGATGACCTGGTGCTCCTCGGCGATCGCGCAGAGCTTATCAGCCACCTTCTGCGCGGTTATGCCGCTGATACCGGTGTCGATCTCGTCGAATATCAGCGTACCGATCGTTTCGCGCCTGGCGAATACGGATTTGATCGCCAGCATGATGCGGCTCATTTCACCGCCCGAAGCGATCTTATTAAGGCTCTTGAGCTCCTCGCCCGGATTCAGCGAGATCAGGAACTCCGCTCTGTCCATGCCGTCGGCGTGCAGCTCCTCCCTTTCGGTAAAGCTGATCTCAAAGCTCACTTTATTGAAGTTAAGCTCCGCCAGTGCGTCGCATATCTGGCCCTTCAGCACCGCGGCAGTCTGCTTTCTGAGCTTCGAAAGCTCAAGGCTGTGCTGCCTGCACTTTGCTCCCGCGGCCTCAAGATCCTTCTCAAGCCGCTCAACATACGACTCAAACTCCGAAAGCTTCTCAAGACGCTCTTTGTTCGCGTCACAGAACGCGTATATCTCTTCGACCGAATTCCCGAACTTGAGCTTCAGTCTGCTGATCAGGTCAAGTCTTTCATCGACCTCGTTCAGCCGCTCACTGCTCTCGGGCATCGAGCCGAGATAATCCTCCATTTCGCGGTAAACATCGCTTACGCGCGAATCTATGTCGCTTAGTTCATCGAGATAATTCCCGAGATTCTCATCCAGCTCTCCGACTCTTCCGAGAGCCTTTATCGCGGCGGAAAGCATGTCGCTCGCGCCGTCGTCATTATATAAATATCCGCAGGCGTTCCCGAGAGCCTCGGTGATCAGTCCGGCATTCGCCAGGACCTTTCTCTCCGCCTTCAGGTTCTCTTCCTCGCCTTCTTTAAGCTCTGCCCGCTCGATCTCATCGATCTCGGCCCTGAGCCTGTCGATCTCTCTGGCCCTCAGCGCCGGATCGTTCTCGAGCCCGTCCAGCTCATCCCTGATCTTACTGTACTCGCCGTACTCTTCCGCGATCAGGTCCTTCAGCCTTACAGCCTCGCTGCCCAGCATCCTGTCAATGATCTCCAGATGCTTCGCGGTATCCGTAAGACTCTGATGCTCGTTCTGACCGTAAATGTCGATCAGCTCGGCCGTAATGCTCCTCGCGGCAGCGGCGTTCATCGTCTCTCCGTTAATCCTGACGATGCTTTTTCCGTTCGTCATGAGCTTGCGGGAAATGACGATCTCATCATCCGAAACATCGATCCCGAGCTCCTCCGCAGCGGCAGCCGCCCTCTGTCCTATCCCGGTAAACGTCAGCTCCGCGAGGGCAAATTCGCAGCCCGAACGTATCACATCCCGGGAGGTTCTCGCGCCCAACGCCAGATTAACGGCACCGAGGAGAATGGACTTGCCGGCACCGGTCTCACCGGTCAGGATATTAAGATTCCCTGCCAGCCCGATATCCGCCTCATCGATCAGCGCAAAATTCTTTACATGTACATTTGAAAGCATATGTCCTCCTGTACTCTCTCCGAAAGAATTTTACCATATTACGCCGTTTCAGACAACTGACAGTTTGAAGAAATCGGTCTGGTCGCGGTTGGCTTTTTCACCCTCCGTATAACGCAGATTCACATGGAAAACATGGCTCGCGTGAGGTTCCTCTTTGTTTCCGTTGTTGCGGCTCGCGACCCTTCTGCACT
>JAFZKM010000317.1 GCA_017553665.1 Lachnospiraceae bacterium | reverse complement strand
GGGAAGCGTTGATCCAGCAAGAGATATCGAAACTATCGATCTGGAGCTGATCTTTGCCGATCTCGAGGTCATTGAGAAGAGGATGGCAAAGGGAGTAAAGGGGGCCGCGAACAATAAGGCTCTCGCGAAGGAAGTTGAGCTCTTAAAGAAGCTTAAGGACCTGCTTGAGTCAGGAAAGCCGGCGCGCGCGTATGAGCCCGCCGACGAGGAAGAAGCTGCCGTTCTCGAGTCTATGACTCTGCTTACGGGCAAGCCCGTTATTTACGCCGCTAATGTCAGCGAGGAAGATCTGGCAGATGACGGTGCGAACAATCCTCATGTGGCCGCCGTGCGCAAGATCGCTGCGGAAGAGGGCTCGGGAGTATTTGTAGTATGCGCGCAGATAGAGCAGGAACTCGCAGATCTTGACGAAGAAGAGAAGAAGGAATATCTCGCGGAACTCGGCGTGGAGAAATCCGGTCTCGATAAGCTGATCACGGCCAGCTACGATCTGCTCGGCCTCATGAGCTTCCTGACCGCCGGACCGAAGGAGAGCAGGGCCTGGACCATCAGAAAGGGCACAAAGGCGCCTCAGGCTGCCGGAAAGATCCATTCGGATTTCGAGCGCGGTTTCATACGCGCGGAGATCGTAAGCTACGACAATCTCGTGGCATGCGGTTCGTTCAACGCGGCGAAGGAGAAGGGACTCGTTCGTTCCGAGGGTAAGGATTACGTGATCCAGGACGGCGATGTTGTTCTTTTCAGGTTCAACGTGTAAATAGCGAGCATGCTCCGCATGCGAGATGTATATAGAGGGGAGAAATTTATGTTTTCCTGGTGGGATAACGACACATCCATATATTTCCCGAACATCGGCATAAAGCTGTCGAATGTTCCGCGCGGATTTGCCGTATTTGATTTCAATATTGCCTTCTACGGCCTCTGCATCGCGATCGGCATGATCGGCGGTATCATGATGGCGGAGTGGCAGGCGAAGCGCAGCGGGCAGAATCCCGACGATTATACGACCTTCGCGCTCTGGGCGATCCCGCTTTCGGTCATCGGCGCAAGGATATATTCGGTCATATTTGAATGGAGCTATTACAAGGACGACCTGAAACAGATATTCAATCTGCGCAACGGCGGACTCGCGATCTACGGCGGCGTGATAGTGGCCATCAGCTTCGCGTTCCTGTATTGCAGGATAAAGAAGATGAAAGGCGGAGTCCTTGTGGATACAGGCATCCTCGGAATGCTTGTCGGTCAGGTCATCGGACGCTGGGGCAATTTCTTCAACCGCGAGTGTTTCGGCAATTATACGAACAGTCTTCTGGCGATGCAGATCAGAGTCGATGACGCGAACTTAAGCAATTATTTCAAGCCTTCGGTCATCAGCGACGCGAGAGTGGCGGAACTGTACGCGGGCAAGGATAAGGCGCTCGAGGCGATCATGGAGATCAGGAACAATATCACGGTTTCGGTCGACGGCTTCGACTGCATTCAGGTGCAGCCAACCTTCCTCTATGAGTCTCTGTGGAACCTCGCGCTGCTGATCATACTTATATGTGTATGGCGCTGCAAGAAGTTTGACGGTGAGATAGTGCTGCTTTATCTGTTCGGATACGGTCTCGGCAGAGTCTGGATAGAGGGCCTCAGAACCGACCAGCTCTTCCTCTGGAATTCCGGCATCGCCGTTTCGCAGCTGCTGAGCGGCATTCTCGTAGTTGTATGCGCGGCATTGATCCTGATACTGAGGCACAGAGCGATCAAAAACGGTACAAAGCCGTCTTTCTGTGACTACGGCAAGGCAAAAGAGGCGTAAAAAGGGTTAACTGTTTAACTCAAATTATAAAATCGAATATTTTAAGAACTTTCAGAGCTTTCGTTATGATGAACGAAGGCTCTTTTTTTGCGCGATTTTGTGTGAAAACCAAACAAACTTTCGAAGTTTTTTGAATTTTTCTCGAAAATATGTTCGGTTTAGTAAAATTACCCCGAAATTTCTGATATTTTCGCTGAATTGTGCTTGAAATGGAGCCTATTCCGTTGTATTATAGTCGTAGAAGTGGAGCAAAGTGGTGATTAGAGTAACAAAGTGTCACGTAGTGGAGGAAAAACGGCCATGTTCATGGGTGAATTCAATCATTCAATAGATCCCAAGAACAGAGTCATCGTTCCGGCTAAGTTCCGCGAGGGGCTCGGTGAGAACTTCGTGGTATCGGCGGGACTCGATGGCTGTCTTTACATGTGGACATACGCCGACTGGGAAAGCTTTGTCACCAAACTTGAAGAGCTCCCTTATACCAGAGACACCAGGGAGCTGCAGAGATTCTTCTCACAGAACGCGGCGGAGATGGAATTCGATAAGCAGGGCAGAGTGCTCATTCCCGCGAACCTGAAGAAGCTGGCAGGCATTGAAAAGGATGTCGTATTCGTCGGCGCGATCGGAAAAGTTGAGCTCTGGGCGAAGGAAAGACTCGATGGAATCGCTCCTTCGGCGCCTATGGAGGATATCGCCGAGAAGCTGGCCACGGAATACGGATTGAGATTTAAGTAAGAGCGAAGCGGAGGGGAGATTCGATGGCAGAAAATGCGAGCTTTAAACATTATTCGGTTCTCCTTGACGAAACGATAGAAGGGCTGAACATTAAGCCCGACGGCATCTACGTTGACGGAACGCTCGGCGGCGCGGGACATTCAAGCGAAGTCGCGAAGAGACTTGACGCAGGCCTGCTGATCGGGATCGATCAGGATGAAGACGCGATCAGGGCAGCGACAGCAAGACTTGACCAATATCCTTCGAAGCACATAATTGCGAGGAGCAATTACGCGGACTTCGAAAAGGTGCTGAATGAAAACGGGATTGATAAGGTGGACGGCATAATGCTCGACCTCGGAGTTTCATCCTATCAGCTGGACACTCCGGAGAGAGGCTTTTCGTACAACACGGACGCGCCTCTGGATATGAGGATGGACAGGAGACAGGAACTCACGGCGGCGACGATCGTCAACACTTATCCTGAAATGGAATTGTACAGGATCATCCGTGATTACGGGGAAGACAATTTCGCGAAGAACATCGCGAAGCACATTTGCGTCGAAAGACAGAAAAAGCCGATCGAGACGACTTTTGAGCTGAATGAGATAATCAGGGCTTCGATACCCGCGAAGGTCAGAGAGAAAGGCTCACATCCTTCAAAGAGAACGTTCCAGGCGATAAGGATCGAACTCAACAGAGAGCTGGACGTCCTTAAAGATTCGGTCGGAGCGATGATCGACAGATTAAAGCCCGGCGGAAGGCTCTGCATCATCACCTTCCATTCGCTCGAAGACAGGATCGTAAAGAGCGCTTTCAATACGGCCGAGAAGCCGTGCATATGTCCTCCGAGTTTTCCGGTGTGCGTATGCGGAAGAGTTTCAAAGGGCAGACATCTTACAAAGAAGCCCATCCTTCCTTCGGAGGAAGAATTAAACGAGAATTCAAGATCGAAGAGCGCAAAGCTCAGGATCTTTGAGAAAGCATAAAGGCGCAAAGAGAGGTAACGACTATGGCACAGAAGACAAACAAATACGCCTACAACAGAAACTATTACAGCAATTTAAATCGCGGCAATGCGTTCAACGGCAATGCGGCGAGACAGCTTGCTGTTGTTCCCGATGAATACGAAGAGGACGAGGAGCTCATGTTTGAGGCCGAGCCCGAGTATGAGGCCCCCGAGCGTGACGAACGCCGAAGAGGAAGAGCCGCACGTCCCGAGCGCAGACCTGAGTACGGACAGCAGAAGGCACCGGAGACCAAAGTAAGATACAGAGTCAAGGTCGGCCTGCTCCCCGTTATGGTATTCGCCGTAGCGATCGCTGCGCTGCTTTCATCGGCATTCGGATATCTTGAGGTTCAGTCGAAGATCAACCAGGCCGACAAGCAGATCAGAATAGCCCAGACAAAGCTCGCGGACGTTGAAGCGCTGAACGCTTCTTTGAGCTCCGCTCTTGACACCGAAA
Source organism: Lachnospiraceae bacterium (assembly GCA_017553665.1). The sequence goes on along the minus strand of JAFZKM010000317.1, from coordinate 663 downwards.
TTGACAGAAATTATATTTATACTGTTGCGGTAGCAAGGCTCGGAATGGTATATCCCGACAAGAATCAGGTGGTTTATTATGAGCCCGCCGAGGAAGGATATGTAAGACAGCTTTCCGCGATACCTATGAAGTAAGGAACGTCCGGTAAGAATATGGAAGACTCAAGATACAGCGAGAGAAGAAAAAAAGAGAGAAAAGTCACAAGTGTCATGAAGAGAAGCCTTTACGTGGTTTTCTTTGTGATACTTGTTTTTTCCGGAGTACTTATCGGGAGACTCGTGTATCTTAACAACGTAAACGGCGATAAATACGCGAAAGCCGTGCTTTCGCAGCAGAGTTACACCTCGTCCGTGCTGAACGCGGAAAGAGGCAGGATACTCGACAGAAACGGAATAGTGCTCGCCCGCAGCGAGAAGACATATAATCTGGTCCTCGATCCCGCGGTAATGCTCTCAAGGGACTATTTCATGAAGCCTTCGCTCGACGCTCTCGAGCAGGTCTTCGGATATGACAGGAATGAGATCGAAGAACTGGTGAAAGCGAATTCAAAGAGTTCTTACCTCGTGTATGAGAAGGACATCGATTATTCGCTCGTATCGGCTTACAACGCATATAAAAACTCACATAAGTTCGTTGTCGGAGAATGGTTCGAGGAGGAGTTCG
>JAFZKM010000316.1 GCA_017553665.1 Lachnospiraceae bacterium | reverse complement strand
TGCGTTTGCTAGAAAAAGCAGCAATGCTTCAATGCGCTTTTTCTAACGCAATGCAGCTCCGCTGCTCCCGGTCTTGCCGAAGTTTTTTTGAGGCAAGACTACCTAGAGTTCACGGTCATTCCGAGGTTCTTTCGAGGAATGACTACCTTCGGCCGCCTAGGGGCGGCTCACGGTCTTTCTGAGGTTTTTTCGAAGAAAGACTTCCTCTTACTCCTCCGGTCGTTCAATCAAACTCGCCCTCTTCACCATTCCCTTCCCGAACTTCCTTCTGAGCTCATCCATAGTCCTGTCTGCTTTCTCCATCCGGTCATAATCCGTGGTATCGAACAGCGACATCTGCCGCGTATCGTCCTTACTGATCCCGCTCGTATGGACGCCGAGCGCGCGTATAGGCCGGCCGTCCCAGAGCTCGTTAAATATCCTCACCGCGTAGCCGTAGAGCTCGTTCGTGATGCTCGTGGCGTTCTCCATGGTCATCTGGTGGCTGAGCTTGTCAAAATTCCCGTCGCGGATCGAAACCGAGATCACGCGAACGCGGGCATTATCACGGCGCATGCGGCTGCCGACGGACTCGCAGAGGCCGAGGATCACGCGCAGAGCGTCGTCGCGGTCAAGTATATTTTCGGGCATGGTGGTGCTGTTCCCGTAGCCCTTCAGTTCGGCGCGCTCGACCGTCACGGGAGTGTCGTCGATGCCGTTCGCGGATGCGACCATACCCGCCGACATCTTGCCGAAATAGGGTTCCAGCAGCGCCACGTCCATGTGCGCGAGCTGGCCGATGGTGCGGATGCCGAGATCGTTCAGCCTCGCGGCCGTGGAGCGGCCGATGTACATGAGGTCGCGGACCGGCAGTGGCCACATCTTCGCCGGGATCTCCTCGGGGAAGAGGGTGTGGGTGCGGTCGGGCTTCGTGAAATCCGAGGCCATCTTTGCCAATAATATGTTCGTGGAAACTCCGACATTGACCGTGAAGCCGAGCTCATTATATATCCTGGCGCGCAGCATGTCGGCAAATGCGACGGGATCTGCCGCGGCCTGCGTGCACTCGGTCAGGTCCACCGCGGTCTCATCCGAGGAAAATGGCTCGACCAGGTCGGTGTATTCGCGCAGGATGTCCATGAAGGCATGCGAGCACTCGTGATAGAAATCGCCGCGGGGCTCGAAGAGGAGAAGCTCCGGGCACTTCCTTAAAGCGTCTACTATAGGCTCGGGTGTGCGCACGCCGAGCTTCTTCGCGGGTATGGAGCTCGCGAGGATGATGCCGCGTCTGGACTCCCTGTCGCCGCCGATCGCGGACGGCACGGTGCGGATGTCGAGCTCCTCATGGAGGTAGCGCAGGCGGAAGACCGCTTCCCAGCTGAGGAAAGCGCTGTTCACATCGAGGTGGAATATTAAGCGGGCCATGGCGTACCTCCTTTCATCTAAAGTATAAACCAATTATACCATCACTCGAACATCAGTTCAACACGAACATCGCCGAACAAAGCCGGGGGGCTAACCTGACCATGATCTCCTCCATATTGACTTGCACACCGCAAATATTTATTATATATTATAGGGGATTGCGTATAGCCGCACGCTTCTGCGCTTTAACGCGCGGCGCGGCATATATGAAAGAGGACACTTTGAACTATGAAAAAGACAATTCATGACTGGAATAAATTCATCAGGCAGTTTTTCCTGATGCTTCTCGACGTGCTTTCGATAGGCGCGGCATTGATGATCTCGCTGCTGCTGAGATTTAACCTGACATTCGCTTCGGTAGAGGAGCAGTACATTGACAATGCGCTGCACATGATGCCGATCCTTGTGCTGTTTACCGTCATTCTTTTCTTTATATTGAGACTGTATAACTCGCTCTGGAAGTTTGTCAGCACGAATGAGCTCGAATACATCGTGATCGGATGCTTTTTCTCGGCCACGCTGTGCTTCGCGTGTTTCTACATTACCCCGTGGAAGCTGCCCCGCAGCTGCTCGATCATTTATTTCCTGGTGCTGATGTGCCTGGTGAGCGCGACGCGCTTCGGCTACAGGGCGGTGAGGCATTTCCGCCGCAGGTATATGACGCGCAAGAGCAGCAGTAATGTCATGGTCATCGGAGCCGGTGACGCGGGCAATATGATCGTGCGCGAGATCCTGGCGAGTGAGCATCTGAACAAGACCATTACCTGCGTGATCGATGATGATCCCCGGAAGGTTGGAAGTTATATCCACGGCGTGAGGATCGTGGGCGACACGCAGACCATCCCGCATTTTGTCGAGAAATTCGCGGTCAATGAGATCATCATCGCGATCCCTTCGGCGTCGAAGGCCGACATTAAGCGCGTGATCGATATCTGCAAGAACATGGGATGCGCGCTGAAGGTGCTTCCCGGCATTTCCGAGCTGGTGAGCGGCAGCGACGGCGCGCTCGAGAAGCTGCGTGACGTTAATGTCGAGGACCTCCTCGGCCGCGAGCCCGTCAAGGTCGACCTGAATTCGATCATGGGCTATGTCACGGGCAAGGTCGTGCTCGTTACGGGCGGCGGCGGTTCGATAGGCAGCGAGCTGTGCAGGCAGCTGGCGGACCACGGAGTCGGAAGGCTCATTATCGTCGATATTTACGAGAACAACGCGTACGATATCCAGCAGGAGCTGAAGATTTCGCATCCCGAGCTGGATCTGGTCGTTCTGATAGCTTCCGTGCGCAATACATTGCGCATGCGCAAGATATTTGAGAAATACAGGCCGCAGATCGTTTACCACGCGGCTGCGCATAAGCACGTTCCGCTGATGGAGGATTCGCCCGACGAGGCGATCAAGAATAATGTCTTCGGCACGCTGAAGACGGTCATGGCCGCGGACGCGTGGGGGACCGAGGGTTTTGTGCTCATTTCCACGGTCAAGGCGGTCTATCCCAAGAACATCTTGGGCGCGTCGATGAGCATTTGCGAGATG
>JAFZKM010000315.1 GCA_017553665.1 Lachnospiraceae bacterium | reverse complement strand
TCGATCGGAGTTTTTTTCTCAATCGTATCGGTACTCGGAACCTTCAGGTTCAAGTATGTACTGAACAGGATGCACTCCGCGGCCATGGGCGATACGCTCGCGCTGCTGTTCGTGCTTCTCGGGCTGACCGTTATCAGCGGTCTTACATTTACTTCGCTTAAGCTGGCTGTGATCATCATATTTTTCTGGATCGCAAGTCCGGTCTCAAGCCATCTGATCAGCAATATGATAGCTACCGTCGACCGTAAAAAGGTCCTCGATATGTGTGAACTGATAGAGGCGGATAATACTACAAAAGAAAACAAAAAAGAACAGGAGAAAGAATTGAAATGAAGAAACTCAGTAAAGGCGCACTTTGGGGAATCATAATCGCTGTTGTGGCGGTTATCGCTGCGATCGTCCTGATCGTTGCGGAGGCTGCCTCAGGCGGACATATCTATATTGAGAACAACAGCGACAAGGAGATCAAGCGTTTTGACGTTTCCTTCTACGATGAGTATTCGGAGACACTCGCGGAGTATCTTTTCTCTGACGCTATCCCGGTAGGCGCGAACCTTAAGCTCGACTACGGCGAGGCACTTGATTTCTCGGGTAAGGATGCCGTATGCATCATGAAGGTCCTTGTTGAGGGCGGCGAAGAGGTTGTTATCTACGAGGGTTCGTTTACGGGCAAGTTTGACGGCAACTTCAGCTTTAAGTTCTCGAACGATGAGGATGATTACTACCTGAAGGCAAAGGCTTACGCAGGTCTGTTCGGTTCGACCAAGGGCAGCAACCTTGACGACGAGTATGTCCTTTGGTTCGATATAGGCGATTATGACTATGCTGACGGCTACTATGAGGACCTCGACGAAGAAGACGAGGAATATTAAACTGATCTATGAAGATTCTGTTTATTTCTCTCGGCTGCGAAAAGAATCTGGCCGACAGTGAAAAGATGCTCGGAGCGCTTAAAACGCGGGGGCATGTATTGACCGATAATGAAGAAGAGGCCGAAGCCGCGGTAGTGAATACCTGCTGCTTTATTCATGACGCGAAGCAGGAGAGCATCGAGACGATACTTTCGCTCGCCCGGCTTAAGGAGACGGCTTCCCTGAAGTACCTTATCGTTATCGGATGTCTTGCCCAGCGCTATAAGGATGACATTATCGCTTCGATACCTGAGACCGATTCGGTACTCGGTACGACCGCTTATGACGAGCTGCCCGATGTGCTTGATAAGCTTGAGGCGGACAGGCTGAAGGAGCGAGTGATCATTAAGGATACATCGATCGATCCCGTGCTTCCCGGAAACCGCGTACGCTCGGATATCACGCATTATTCGTATCTTAAGATTGCCGAGGGATGCGATAAGCGCTGTACTTACTGCATCATCCCCGATCTGAAGGGACATTACAGAAGCATGGAATTTGACGCTCTGATCGCCGAGGCGGAAGCTTTGGCTGAAGACGGCGTTACCGAGCTTATGATAGTAGCGCAGGAGACAACTCTGTACGGAGTCGATCTTTACGGCAAAAAGAGGCTTCACGAGCTTCTGCGCAGATTATGCGCGATCGAAGGGCTGAAGCTTATAAGGCTGCTGTATTGTTATCCCGAGGAGATCACGGATGAGCTGATAGAAACGATCGCTTCGGAGCCTAAGATCTGCCATTACATCGATATGCCGATCCAGCACGCTTCCGATCCCGTGCTTAAACGCATGGGACGCAGGACAAACGGAGCGCAGATCAGAAAGACGATCAAGAAGCTGCGAAAGGCGATCCCCGATATCGCGATCAGGACTTCGCTGATCACCGGTTTCCCCGGAGAGACCGACGAGGATCACGCATGTCTTATGTCATTCCTTGAGGAATGCAGGCTGGACAGAGTCGGAGTGTTTACATATTCACGCGAGGAAAATACCCCGGCGTACCGCATGAAGGACCCTGTCTTAAAGAGCGTAGCAAACCGCAGACGCAAAGAGCTGATGGGCCTTCAGCAGAAGATCGTATTTGAAAAGAACGCGGCGCTTGTCGGACGTAAACTGGATGTCATAATAGACGGCAGGATCCCCGAAGAGGATGTCTATGTGGGACGTACATATATGGACGCGCCGGGTATTGACAGCGTTGTATTCGTACACAGCGGGCGGGATATCATATCCGGCTCCCTTGTACGTGTTTTGATAGAAGATTTCAAGGATTATGATTTGATCGGAACGGAGGTCTGACATGACTACACCCAATAAGATCACGGTGTTCAGATTCATACTTATACCGATTTTCACAGTGGTTTTCCTGCTGGAGTCCGTATTTCCCGACAATAAACTGCTGATAGACCATATCGCGGTTGTTATCTTCGCGATCGCCGCCATATCGGATTTCTTCGACGGATATCTCGCGAGAAAGAACCATCAGATCACCGATTTCGGAAAGCTTATGGATCCGCTCGCGGATAAGATGCTTGTCTGCACGGCTCTGATCTGCTTTGTGCAGCTTCGTGAGAATTTCCCCTGCTGGTGCGCGGTTGTCGTTGTGGCGAGAGAATTCATAATAAGCGGCTTCAGACAGCTGGCTGCCGAGAAGAAGACCATCATCATGGCGAGCATCTGGGGCAAGGCAAAGACCTTTGTTTCCCTGATCATGTGCATTCTTTTCATCATCGACTGGGAGTACGGCTGGTTTACGCTTACCGAGACCGTATTCATGTACGCTTCAACTGTGCTTACCATCGTTTCATTGATCGATTACCTGAAAAAGAACTGGCAGGTAATGAGGGACTGCTCGAAGTAAACCATCGAAATGTCATTGTTTTAACATAGTTGTGACACTTTACGCATCTAAATTTGACAGTGGAGTATTGTCAGATAAAGGAGGCAAGCAGAATTGTGCGAAGCACAAACTGCGAGTGCCGTAGCGAAGCGGAGGTGCGTAAAGCGAGATGATCAGAAGACCGGTATTGTTCTGCTTAATGATCGTGTTTGCGGTCATGCTTTGCGCATGCCATAAGGATGAGCCCGGACCGGAAGGACAGGATCCCGGATCTTTGGCGACACCGACCGCTCCCGATACCGTTACGATAGCGCCCGTGATCTCGGGCGGCGGCATCAATCTTGTGGCGAAGCTGATCTATACGGTCGACGCTTCGACGGCGAAGGTTGTGAGATCCACGGTCATGGTAAGAGACGATACCGATATCACGCCGGCTCTGGTGATCGACTGCATCGTAGAATCATTGAAGGATGAGTCGCTGAACCTTTCATTTGACGCGATCGAGTATTCCGACGGAGTATGTGTTGTCGATTTTGACGACTCGATCTTTACGATCGCAGGAAAGAGCGCTGACCTGGAAGACGCGATCCTTGACTGCATAGCTCAGAGCGTTCTGGATAATGTCGACGGATGCATGAAGATCATCTACAGGATACACAACGAAGCATACACTACGGTGAACAGGCATTTCGCATATGATTTTGTTTACATGGACGACTGACATATATTAATGAGTTTAAAGCCCGAGTTTATCCCGGGCTTTATTTGCGAAAAGAACGGGGTGAATAAT
>JAFZKM010000314.1 GCA_017553665.1 Lachnospiraceae bacterium | reverse complement strand
GAACTATCGTCCGTCAGGACAAGAACAGCGGAGAGATCGGACAACGGAACCCCAACCTTTCTTACGCAATCTCTGATCGGCGATTGCGCGGTCTGTACGTTCACAATTCAGTATAGCAGAATTCTTCCTGTTTGTACAGGAGGAAAAACGGCGAAAACTTTCGGAAAATCGCCCTGCAAAACGAACAATAACACCAAAACGGCGCAAACCCGCCGGGGCGTTATTCTTCTTCCTCTTTCTTCGTGCAGACGATGTTCAGCTCGTCGAGCTGCTTCTGCTCCACGAAAGACGGGGCGTTCATCAGCATATCCTGCGCGTTCTTGTTCATCGGGAACGGGATGATCTCGCGGATGGACGGCTCGCCCGCCAGCAGCATGACCATGCGATCCACGCCCGGAGCGATGCCCGCGTGGGGCGGCGCGCCGTAGCAGAACGCGTTGTACATCGCGGGGAACTTGCTCTTGACCGCGTCCTCGCCGAGGCGGACAAGCTGAAATGCTTTCAGCATGATCTCGGGATCGTGGTTCCGCACCGCGCCGGAGGAGAGCTCCACGCCGTTGCAGACGAGGTCGTACTGATAAGCGTAGATATCAAGAGGATCCTTCTCGCAGAGAGCCTGCAGGCCGCCCTGAGGCATCGAGAAAGGATTGTGGCAGAACTCGAGCTCGCCGGACTCCTCACCGATCTCATACATCGGGAAATCAACGATCCAGCAGAACGCGTACTGTTCCTTGTCAAAGATCGCGGGGATCTTCTGTCCGAAGAGCTTACGCATTGCACCGGCTGTCTTGTAGCAGTCGGTCTTTTTTGTATTGGCCGCGACAGCGACGAAATCACCGGGTACCAGAGAAAGATAGGAAATGATCTCTTCCTTCTTCTCCTGCAGGAACTTCGAGATACCGCCCACAAACTCGCCGTTCTCATCGAGTCTGAACCAGTAGACCTTGTTAGCTGTCTGAACCTCAACCTCGGCGATGGTCGCGTCAATGAACTTACGTGTCTCACCGAAATTATTGATAACGAAAGCCTTGATGATCGCGCCCTTGAAAGGTTCAAAGCCGCAGTCCTCAAGCACGCAAGCGTCTTTTAATTCGCCCTTGATACGAAGATCGGGCTTGTCCGATCCGAAACGCTCGAGCGCGTCATTGTAGCTGATGCGCGAGAAAGGAGCGCGGGAAGCGCGGCTGTAGGTTCCGAACTTCTCAAATACGGGAGGAAGAACATCCTCAAGTACCGCGAAAACATCCTCCTGCGAAGCGAAAGCCATCTCCATATCGAGCTGGTAGAACTCTCCGGGTGAACGGTCCGCTCTCGCGTCCTCGTCACGGAAGCAGGGAGCGATCTGGAAGTAGCGGTCAAAGCCGGAGGTCATCAGCAGCTGCTTGAACTGCTGGGGTGCCTGGGGCAGCGCGTAAAAGCATCCCGGATAATTACGCGAAGGAACGAGATAGTCTCTCGCGCCCTCGGGTGAGGATGCGGTAAGGATCGGAGTCGTGATCTCAAGGAAACCGTGATCGTTCATGCTCCTGCGCAGCTCGGAAACGATCTGCGAACGGAGAACGATCTTTGACTTAACCTCGGGGTTCCTGAGGTCGAGGTAACGGTACTTGAGTCTTGTATTCTCGTCGGCTTCCTTCGAGCGGTTGATCTCGAAAGGCAGTTCATTGTAAATGCACTTGCCGAGCACGTTGATCTGCTCGGGAACAACCTCGATCTCACCGGTGGGCAGGTTCGGGTTCTTGCTCGAACGCTCACGGACGATACCGGTTACCTGGATCGTGGACTCGCAGTTGAGCGCGTCAACGACCGCCATCATCTCCTCGGTCTCGATAACGATCTGGGTGGTTCCGTAAAAGTCGCGAAGTACAAGGAATCCCAGGTTCTTGCTGACCTTACGCATATTCTCGTACCAGCCCGCGAGAGTGACCTTCTCGCCGATGTTGGCCGGTCTGAGTTCATTACAGTTATGTGTTCTGGACTGTGTCATTTCTTCCTCCTGATTTTTAATCGGAAAGCAGGGGGCATTACTCCCCCTGCCGTAATCTGCGTATGAGTGTATCACTCGCACCTTTCCGTGTCAACAGCCGAAGCCCATATCAGGGGTTCCCGACCACAACAATGAAGGGTGAAGCGCCCTGAACCGACGGAGCCAGCCAAACGCCCTTTTTCAGCGTCGCCTTGTTCCCGACCGCGGTGTACATATATTCCTCAGAGCCGCCGAGTCCGCCGTTTACCGAATCCCAGTCGACCTTATCGACATATCTCGCGTATCCGGTGCCCGAAACCTTTGAATCATAAAGGCTTCCCGCCGCGCTGAGCTTTGTCATCGTCGCGTCAAACTTAAAGGTTCCCGTTCCGTCAGCCACCAGCTTGATCCAGCGCGCTCCGTAGAAGAGACTGCCGCTCGTGAAGATATCGGCCGAATCGCCTTTCACGAAGTATACGGGGATTCCCTGGCTTCCGTTATTGAAGATATATCCGACAAATCCGTTGGGATCGTAGGTCGTCCAGCCATATACCGGATGCTGTCCGCTGCTGTCCGGATAATCGCTCGGATACCCGCTCATCATCCAGTAATAATCATCCCCTTCTCCGTCACCGTACTGTTCATCTTCGTATCCGGTGATCCCATAGTATTTTCCGGTATAAGCAGCGCTTTCGGTCTTTATAACGTTCGGGATCGTGGCCTTACCCTCGAACTGCCCGCCCGAGATCGCAAATTCAACCTCAGCGGGAGCCGAAGTATCGCCGGTACTGCCTGTATCGATAACTACCGGTCCGTCCGCGCCTTTAAGCTTGCTCGTATCGATCCCCGTGAAATCAAACTCGCTGATATCAGCCGTTTTCTTCGAAGAAGTCTTGCCCTTCGCGCTGGACTGAACCTTCATGCCTTCGCCGGCCTTCAGCTTAACCTTCTGCGTCTTGCCCTTTTTATCAGTGTAGGTTACTTCCGCGGTTCCCTCAAGAACATAGTTCACCGTCGTAACCTTCTTTGTCTTTTTGTTGATCGTGCTCTTTACCGCTACGACAGTACCTCTGATCGCCATACTCGTATTCGGAGTAACGATATTGAGGCTTTCGCCGTCGCCCAGATGCTTCTGAACCTCCGCGATCATCTCGCCCTTGACCAGGACTACCTTCGATTTGCTGAACCAGCCCTTTGAAACTACCGCTTCACTGCCGGAGCCGATGTATACGAACTCGTCGTCATCCATGCACAGACGCATAAGCCCCTTCGAAGCGACGGTCAGATAATCGTCGTTCTTGAGCTTCATGTCCTTCGCGGCGGTCAGGCTCTTTTTGCCGCGGGAAACGGTATTCTTTCCGTTATTCTCATAGATGGTGATGTCCTTGAACGTGCCTGTCGAGGAAAGAGTGTCTCCGTAAGCCTCGGGACCTTCCGCCTCGGCATTTACGACAACGGTGCACTCATAGGACTTCTTTCCGAGAGTCGCGGTAACCGTCGTAACGCCTTCTTTGACGCCGGTTATCACGCCCTGGTACTTCTTGTCGCCTGCCTTTACGGTCGCGACTGCTTTGTTGCTGCTCGTCCAGGTGAAATCCTTCTTCGAGCCGCTGACCGAGATCGTATAGGTCGCGCCGGGAGCGATGACAAGCTTCTTGACATTAAGCTTTACCGCCGCCTCAACCTCTGCGGCCGGGTTAATGCCCGGCAGGTACGAAACCTCGGGCACGCAGAAGATAAACGCGAGCATGAGCGCAATAACGGATGCTGCCTTAGCCGCGATGCTCCTGCCGAAAAATCCGGTTCTGTGCTTCTTATATTCCATATCTTTGCGCCTCCTCGCGCTTTTAATATTGCCTCGAAAGCTTCGTTTCACAGTCGGCTTTCGTGATCTCTCCGTTATTGCATAGTGTCATGAGCTCAACGTCGCGGTCTCTCAGCTTATATCCGAGGATCAGGATCGGAAGTGCCACGAGCGGACCTATCGAGGAAACGATCGTAAATACGAACCAGCAGGCCGATTTGCCGAGCAGATCAACCTCATGTCCGATCACTTCGCCGTTCACGATGATGTCCGTCGCGTTCTTCGCCACAAAGCCCATCGCCGCGAGTATCGCCATGCACATCGAATTGTTGATGCTGCCCGAGAGCTTCGTGACAAAGGTCTGTATCGCGAAGCAGATGCCCTCCTGACGCACGCCGTTCTTATACTGGCCGTACTCGACACAGTCGGGGGTGAAAAGGTACGCGATGACGCCTACACCTATCAGTCCCACGCCTCTGACCGCCATGATCACATCGAGCAGTATATCGTTCTCATAACCGACAAAGAACTGGATCAGCGACGCCGCCGCGAAAATGATCACGGTGGCAAGGTAAATGTAAAACTTGTCAAACTTCCTGCAGAGCGCCGGGATAAAGAAGCTCAGCACTACCGCGGGCAGAAGCGCCATCGCGAGAAGGACGGTGCCCTTATCCGTATTGCCGAGGACATATTCCGCGAAGATCGGGACAATGATCTGTACCGAGTTCGCGACGCTCACGAACAGGAACGAAATATAGAAAATGAGCAGGTATTTGTTCTTAACAAGAGCTCCGGCCAGATCCTTAAAATGTATCGAAGGACCGCGGTCCACCTTTGTGCGCTCCTTGCCGAGGATCAGGATCGGGAACATGCAGAGCATCGAGAGTGCCGAGCAGATCAGCGCGGTGGTCCTCCAGCCGACATTGCCGTAAAGGGCTTCGATGCCGAGAGTTCCCACGATAGCTCCGACGGTCGCGAACACACGGCCCACAGAGAGGATCGAAGTACGCTCCTGGATATATTCGCTCATCGCGGTCGAAAGCGCGAATATCGGAGTGTCACACATCGTATAAGCTACGGACCAGAGCGAGTAAGCAACGATGACCCATGCCGCCATCTTGCCCTGCGACATGCCCGCGGGCATGAAGAAGAGCAAAAGCGTGGTCGCCGGAATGAATATCCAGCTGATCTTCAGCCAGGGCAGGAATTTGCCGCCCTTGAGATTCGCCTTGTCCACAATGATGCCGAAAACAATATCGTTGATAATATCCCATATCTGCGGCGCGAGGCAGACTACCGCCGCCACCGCCTCGTTCATCCCCATGTTCAGCAGGAAAGTCGAAACGTAAGTGGCAATGATCACGTAGAAAATGTTCTGTCCGAAAAAGTAAGCGCTGTAGGCGGCCCGCTCGAGACGGGTCGTCTGGCATTTTGCTTCGCTCATTATACAGTTCCTCCCCGGTATTTGACCTTCATAATATTTTACGCCAAAAACGCACTTTTTTCAAGGGATTGGCGCGGATTGACAACCGGCGGGTTATAATATAAAGTATTCATTGATATTTTTATCGAAGGGATAAAGAGGAAACACCATGCAAAAGAATATTTTCAAGACTTTATCGCTGCTCATCGTCGCGGCGGCTTTTTTTCTGATAACGCCGCTCTCACGCGTTTCGGCAGCTGAATTCACAAATGAGACTCACTATCTGAAGATCGATATCGCGGACGATGTCCTCGTTATGACGCAGAACACCGCCAAATACGATGAGGTATGGGAAAAGGCCGGGATCACCGATCCCTCCTCGACTCTCAGCTCCTTTAAGAACATGGGCGTTGTGGCTTCGTTCTTCGAGCCCTCGGCCCGCCTCACGGTTAATCTGATCACCAACCGCACCTCGAGCACCGCGGAAACATTTACCTTTGCTTCGATGAGCGACAGCGAGATCATCGATTACATGACGAACGCGATGTCCGCCTCCGCGGAGCAGTCTAAAGCACTCCCGCCCGTGTTCACTGTGGACCGGACGCTTAATTCACTGCCCTTTGTCAGGATCTTTATCGACGCGACAGCCACCGATAATCCCTGCTCCGAGGTGATCTACTGCACAATCGTCAACGGCGAGATGCTCCAGTTCGACACGTTCAAAGACGGCACGGGTGATGTGGATGAGAGTTTTCTCCGCACTGTCGTTGCCGGTACAGTCTTTACCAGGATACTCACTCCCGAAGAATACGAGGAGATCGTTCATGAGGCTAGGATAAAGCTCGCGATCATCGCTGCGGTTTTCATCCTGCTCATCGCTCTCGTGATCTTCCTGTTCATCTTCCTCGGAAAGAGACGCGCCGCGAAGGCAAAGAAGATATCCGACGCAATGACGGCATTCCGCGAGAGAATGGCTGCCGGCGAAGTAGACATGAGCATGGAGCCCGTCTATACCGTCAGCACTCATTACAACACTGCTCTCTTTGAGCGCTACGGAATGTTCAGGGCATGGATCTGTCCCGACGCAACGTTCGCCGCGCTGATCGGCATACTCGTTGTTGTACTGGTATTCAAGATCATGCAGGTACAGCTCCTTCACGTGCTCATCCTTGCCATATTCAT
>JAFZKM010000313.1 GCA_017553665.1 Lachnospiraceae bacterium | reverse complement strand
GCCGAATCCGCCGGCCAGGAGTTTTTTCGCGTTTCTGGTCTCCATTTCGTCGATCGCTCCGCCGATAAAGCGGTCTGCCTCCGCAAGACTTCCTTCGTGCACTTCTTTTACGATCGACTTAAGCTTCTTCATCATCAGCTGATACGCATGCTTCTCTATCTCGCAGCTGTTCTCGTTGAGCCTTACGAACAGCAGGTCTTCCATATCCTCCATATCGTAGGAAGGAATATGCACGCGCTGCGGGAACATGCTATTTATCTCGCGGTAGTCCTTAAGCATCCTGTTGATCTCGCTTCTGTGATCGGTAATGATGACCGCAGTTCTCCCCGCGAATTTCTCGTTCGCCTTAAGCAGCCTTCCGACCGCATCCGCTGAAAGCATGCCTGCGTTGTTGATCAGCACACAGCATCCGAGCAGACGCTCCATCTTGTCCTCAAGACTCATCGTATTCATTTTCTCGGCCTCGGTAAACGCTACCTGAGGGCTCTTTAAGAAACCGTTCTGATACAGTATCTTCGTGATTCCCTTGATAATGGTCTTGCTGCCGCTGTTATGCTCTCCCGAAACGATCAGGCACTTGTTCTTGATCTGGGGATTGAGCAGGATCTCGAGAACCTTTATCAATTGTCCCCTGATGTCGCGCTGATACGCGAAGAATCCGAAATAATCCTCGAGCTGCGCGTCCTTCTTCGCGAGGAATGCCGCAAGCAGACTGTCCGGCGCGATCTTTGAGCTGCCCGGCCCTTTAAAGGTATGACTTACGGTTTCGATCTCCTCTTCAGTATCCGCCTCTGCCTCAGGCACGTCTTCGTCTTCGATCACGTCCTCAGTCTCTTCGGAGGTATCTTCCTCGTCCTCCTCGAGCTGCATTTCCTCTTCGGTCTCTTCCTCTTCTTCGGGCTCGTACTTAACACTTACCGAACCGGCCGGAGCTTTATCCGCGTCCTCAAAATCCTCGTCATTGATAACGCCCGAGACGTCTACGGGCTCCACCTCAATGTAGCTGCCCTCATAACCCTCTATCTGCGCGAATACTTCGTCCGCGATCTTGATATCATCGATATCGGCCTCAAAATCCTTGAGATCCTCGGCATAATCCGAGTCTTCTTCCTCGGTCTCAGCCGCAGCCTCTGCTGTCGTCCCTTCGGCAGTCTCCGGCGTTTCGGGCGCTGATTCCGTTTCCGTCATAACAACATTGGTTTCCGCGGTTCCGGCAGCGACCTCCGCAATCTCGGTCTCATCCGGAACATCCGGCTCTTCCATATCTCCGGACTCATCCTCATCCTCAAACTCGTCCTCTTCCTCAGATCCCTCTTCGACCGGCTCAGTATCTTCCTCCGTCTCTTTCCCGGGAACGATCACCATATCGTCATCGCTCTCCTCATCGGGCAATGCCGCTGCTGTCGCTTCTTCCACACTTCCGATGATCTCTACGATGCCGGAATCGTCACTCTCCTGCGAAGCCTGTGACTCCTCAGGATCAGCTGCCGCTTCGTGCTCCTCCGCAGGCTCAGCCTCCTCAGCCTTTTCGGAGCGCATTACTCCCGAGAGTTCTCCGAGATAATAAGCCTTCAGGGCCTTCGCCCTGTCCACATATTCGCCGTCCCCAAACCAGATGACGATATCGTCGCACTCGCGGATACAGTCATCCTTTCTGCCGGCCTTATGATACAGCTTCGCGAGCTCATACGCCCACGAATCTATATATTCCGTGGCCTTGAGCTTCTCAAGATGCTCGATCAGGGTGTCATAGTTCCTGCCCTTGATCTTGTCTATACTGTAGCGGAAAATGTAATTATAGAAATCGTCGGGCGCCATAGCCTTGAATTCGCGGTAGTATTTCTCCGCTTCCTCGACTTTTTTGAGGCGTACCGAAAGATTGATGAGCTGCATCAGGATGCTGCGCGTTTTCTTGCGCGAATAGAGCTCGTCGAGGCAGGCTCCCGCCTTCGCGAGCATACCGCTCTCAAGATATAGATCAGACATGATGCTAAGATCCGAATTGCTCCTGACCGCAGCCGGATTCAGGCAGTCGGCCAGCTTCAGGGCTTCCTCGTTCCTCCCTGCCCTGATATTCTCCTTCATCTGCTCAAGACGGACAAAATTCCTATACCGTTCCAAAGTCTGCACCTGCTTTCCTGTACTTTTCCCTCTTACATTACTGCTGTCCGCAAAGCCTCGTATAAAGCTCCGTCAGCGTTATCCTTCCCTCCGGGGTTTCGAGCAGCTCTTCCTTCGAGCCGAACGCGCGGCATTTGCCGCCGTCCATCACGCAAAGATGCGTCGATATCCGCTCAACCTCTTCCATATAATGACCGACATATACCACTGCCGTTCCCTGCCTGCGCAGATTTTCGATCGCGTCGAGGATCTGACTTCCGGATTGGATGTCAATACCGGTCGTGGGCTCATCGAGCACCACGAGCTCAGGTTCATGCAGCAGCGCAACGCCGATATTAAGCCTTCTCTTCATTCCGCCGGAATACTCGCTCACGCGTTTTTTCAGCATATCACGGTCAAAGCTTATGATCCGGCATACTCTCTCTATGGCCGCGTCAAGTCCCGACGCTTCCACTCCGTATTCCCTTCCCCAGAAGCGGAGATTGTCCATGCCCGAGAGCGTCTCGTACAACGCGATGTCCTGCGGGACAAAACCCATACGCGAACGGATCGCGCGCGGGTTCGCTGCAATGTCCTCTCCGTTGTACAATATGGTTCCGCCGTCCGGCTTTATCAATGTCGCGATCATCGAGACACAGGTGGATTTACCGGCGCCGTTCGCGCCCACCAGCCCGAGTATCTGTCCGCTCTCTACGCAGAACGACAGACCGTCCACGACTCTTTTGCCGTGATAATTCTTGATAACGTTCTTAACTTCCAGCATAAACGCTCCGATAGTGACGATCACATTGATTTATAGAATTCCAGGGTACGAACGAGTGCCTCGGGTACCTCGATGCCCTTTGCCTCGAGTGCCTTATGGCGGAGTTCGATCTCATGCACCTTCTTCGCGCGCTCTCTGTTGCTCCTCGCGAACGCGCCTTCGAAGATAGGCTGACGGCAGACGGCCTCGCGTATGCTTGCCCCGAAAGGACAATATGTCGCGAGCATCTCGCGCACTACCTTGTTCAGGCGTACGGAGCCGGTGCTCTCTGCCTTTACCCACAATTCGTAATCGAGTGTAAATACCTGCCTTAAGTTGTTCCTGCCGCGCTGGATCTGGAGCTTTACCTTCTCCTTCCACTCGTCCGACAGGTCATGGTTTTTCTTGTAGAACTGAATATAATCCGAATATTCGGCGGTAAGCGACCTCACCTGGATATTGTTCCAGTTGACACCCTGAATGGTCTTGCACAGCGCCCATCTGAAATGTCCGAACGAGCGTATCAGCATATCATTGAGAGCAACGAACGTAAACGCGGGAGCAAAGAATCTGCCCTCACTGTCGCGCTTTCTGCCCGTGATCTCCTGCCACATTACCACATTCTCGCCCGCGATCGGATAGATGATGAAGTTCGGATAAACGTTCTTCATCTCATACTCGCGCTCGATGCCGTTCTCTTCGTCGACAAACAGCGCCTCACGGCAGAATACCGAGAAATCTATCGCCGTAATGTCCTCGACCGCGAAATTCAGACGCTTCGAGGTCATATAACCTTTTTCGATATCGCCCGCGAGCTGCTCCGAATAAAGGAACGGAACAAATATCGAGAGCTGTCCGTTTACAACTCTGTTCGCATGGACCATAACGTTACTGATCTCATATTCGACCTTCTTGACCGGATCGGACATGAGCTCCTTCGCTTCCTCCTCGGTGATCTGTCCGGTCTTCCTCTGCTCACGCAGCGCCTCCGCGTAATCCTGTCCGAGATCGTTCCTCGAAGGCTCCTGTTCTTCGTTATAAACGGCTCTCAGCCACTCTGACATCGAATATACGGTGCAGGGAGACGATACCGCGGTCTTCTTCAGCTGAACGATCTGCAGCAGCTCATCGGGCGTGATCAGCTTCTCGCTTACCAGGCCCAGATCGAGGAACAGCTCAACCGCCTTCGGTATCTTAGGCTGTGTAAATGAATTGAGCACCACACGCTTGTACAGATCGTAATAATGCTCGGTAACGCTCTTTCTGAGCTTTCTGACGGCCTCGTCGGTGCTGCCCTTGTCAGGGAGTTCCGCGAACTGCTTCAGCAGCTCTTCGAATTCGCCTGCCTTATCCTCGGGATAATCACCGAAATCGACAAGCTGTTTAAATGTATTGTTCAGAGAATTAACGAGATTTGCGAGCGCGCCTTCAACCGCTGCTCCCGCGACATCGTTCTCATCCCTGAAATCTCCGCCTCCCGTATAGGTCTCATACATTGCGTCAAGAGCAGCCTCGTCGACACGCCATCTGCGCGTGGTCTGGGTTCCGATAAGCTGCTTCACCAGAGTCGTGTATTCACGGCAGGCATTTATCATATCGTCAATGACGGAAGTATCGGCGCCCTTCTTCTTAAGATCTATCGCAAGTCCGAGCAGATTGCGGTAAAGGCTCTTCTCGCTTCCGGCCAGCAGCATGTAGATCTCTTCCACATAATCGGCGCTCTCCGAGCAGGCATGCAGAAGCGAATCCTCACATGCCGTCATCTTCTTCATCTCTTCAACGGCGAGCTTGGAGCTGAATCCGTAGAAGGTCTTGACCGCGTCGTACGGTATCTTCGAATACTCAAGCAGAAGCTGCGTGTCCGCGCGCTCCCTCGCCGAGGCCGCGAAAGGCTCCACACCCGCTATCTCGGCCAGAAGTCCGGTCTTGCAGCCGTTCTTCTGCGCAGTGCTCAGGAATTCCTCGTTAAAGCCTTTGATATCGTCATAAAGGCTTGCCGCGCATTCCGCAAGCTTCCCCTGCTGCTTTGACAGTTCGGATACAAGACGGGCATGGTTGTACACCGTGATGCCGTTATAATCCTTATTCGCGGCAAGGAGCGCGTAAATGCCCTTCTCCGAGTCCGCGGAAACCGCGTAGACCGAAGCGTCTTCCGTCGCCTTGCAGGTATAGGGATAAGGATTGCCCGACAGCTGTTCGAGCCCGAGCAGGCTGCCTGCGCCCATCACGACGCCTGCACCGCCCGAGGAAAGCAGTACCTTGCCCTTCAGCACCATATATATGCATCCGTCTTCTTTGCCCGCCTCAAATATCACGGTTCCTGCCGGCACCTGATTGGTTGAATTTAGATTCATAGTGTTATTCTCCGGTCATTATACAGAAATGCTATTAATACCTTACCACTGCTCACATTTATTCATTTTTTATTATATGACAACATGTTTACAAACGCAATAAATAAAGACATCTCGCGGGCAAAGCCCGCTCGATGTCTGTTCACTCAGTTCTCTTTTATCACACAAAAGAATGCCGCGCGTTCTGCTTCGAATGAAGAATATCACCGTTACCCATACAGTTAACTCGGTCCAGGCTGCCTCACAACACACAGAATGCACCGCTTAGTGCTGCTGTATTCCTACCCTGACACGGTTCACGGGTTCCTGTTGTGTGAGACCCAAACGTCAACATCACTTATATGGGGCTGCGCAACACGCCCCACCCTCTGCCGAACATCACCCCTGCTGTAGCGGATTGCAGGTTCAGGGCACCGCTGACTCCCCGGCTGCGCGACAAATGATAGTATAATTGCTTTTGGCTCCAATGTCAAGAAGCCTTTATCCCGCTGATAAAGCTTATTCCGCAAGTCCTTCGACTATGCCGAGTATCGCGATTCCGGCGATAACGACAACTACCGCGATGTACTGTTTCTCGCTCAGTTTCTCCTTGAGGAAGATTCTCGAAAGGATCAGCGAAATGATGCTGTAGGACGCGATCATGGGTGCTGCCACAACACCGTTTCCGCTCATCGCGTATACATAGGTTGCCTGTCCCGCGGTCTCGAATACCGCAGCGAGGATCCTGCTCACCTGATCCGAAAGCCTTAAGGGAACGAACTCGCCCGCAGGAGCGATGGTCTCTTTCTTTCCTGCCACAACTGTGGTCTTACCGTCAAGATCCGCAAGAGCTTTCATAAGAGCCTCATCGTCTTCATCGTCAAGGCCCTTAAGCGTGTTCATAGCGGCATTTTCCTTAGTATTGCCGTTATCCTTGCGCTTCTTCATTTCCGCCGCCTGCCTGATCATCAGGAAGATGAAGATGATCACCGCGCAAATGAGGAATGTGAACTCATAGGAAATGTTCGCGACATCCTCGAAGGTCTCCTCGGTAACATTGACCAGAGGAGTCGACTCAATATCATCCAGATAGAACGCGTCGAAGAAGGTTCCGAGCGAATCAACGAG
>JAFZKM010000312.1 GCA_017553665.1 Lachnospiraceae bacterium | reverse complement strand
GCCGCTCAGCCTTTTATTCCGGAATAAGCCATGGTCTCCATGACCTTTCCCTGCATTACCGTGAATATTACAACCGTGGGCAGCGTCATGAGCAGTGTGGCTGCCGCAACGGCGCCCGCACGGCTTACCGACATTCCCGCGGCGCCTCCGCCGATCGTCTGGAGAGCGAGAGGCAGAGTCTTCATCGCCTGACTCGTGATGTAGATCAGGGGTGAGAAGTAGTCGTTCCAGTTAGCTACGAACGAGAAAACTATAAGCGTGGACCACGCGGGAGCGAGCGCAGGCATTACCATCTTCCAGAAGATCTTCAGCTCTCCGGCTCCGTCGATCCTGGCCGCCTCTATAAGCTCGTCGGGATACTGCTCTATGAACTGTTTCATCAGGAAGCAGTTATAGGCCACCGCAATACTCGGCAGTATCAAAGCCCAGTATGTATTTATCAGTTTCAGTTTGTTAACGATCATGTAGCTCGGGATCTTCGTAACGTGGGGTGAGAACATCAGCGCTACGAGGATCAGATTAAAGAGCACCTGCCCGCCCTTGGGTTTGAACTTAACGAGCGAATACGCCGCGAGCGACGAAACCGCAACGGTCAGCAGAACGATGGTGACCGTGATGACAACACTGTTGAACGCGTATCTGGTGAAGGGAACCGCTGAGCTTCCGAGCGAGATGACGAGGTCCGTGAAGTTCTTGCCCGTCGGGTTCTTAACCGTGAATCTCGGAGGATATAAATTGAGCTCATCGAGCGGCTTAAAGGCCGTAACCACGACATATACGAGCGGAAGGGCCGTGAAGCACACAAGGGCAAGCATCACAACCAGCAGAAGCACCTTGCCGAAAGTGATGTGAAGCCATTGTCCCTTGAACCACTTTATCTTGATCATAATAAAAACCTCACTCGTCTTTTGATGACAGCACCCTCATTACTATCCTGCCCAGGATGAAGGTGATCACGAAGAGCACTACCGCAACCGCGGAAGCGTAGCCCATCTGGAATCGGATGAACGCGTAGTCGTACAGGTGCGCGACTATCGTATGCGCCGCGTAGTTCGGGCTTGGCATGCCCGCGACATTGACCGCGATCTCGAATACCGCGAAAGCGCCTGTGATCGAGTTGATCGCTCCGAACAGAAGCTGGGGCTTCATGGCCGGGAGTGTGATGTAGATCAGCTCCTGGAACTTGTTCCTGACTCCGTCGATCGAGCCTGCCTCGTACATTGAGCGATCAACATTCTGCAGACCGGCAAGGAATACCAGGAAGCCTGTACCCATACTCATCCAGAGCTGGATGATCATAACTACGGTCATGATGTAGGTGGGATCCGTGTTCCAGAGGATCGGCTCATCGATAAACCCGTGGTTTAAGAGGAAATCGTTGATGTATCCGTATCTGTCGCCCGAGAAGGCTACCATCCATACAGTGGACATCGCTACGCTCGATGTGATCGAGGGCGCGTAGAACGCCAGAGCGAAGAATCTCTTAAATTTCAGCTGGTTGATGACCCACGCCGCGAAGAACGAAAGCAGGTATCCCAAAGGTCCCGTGATCAGCGCGAATTTTACGGTATTGGCGATAGCGGTGATGAACACCTTATCGTCCAGGAACAGCAGCTTGTAGTTGTTAACTCCTACAAAATGAGGCGTCTGCATCATGTTGTAGTCGGTGAAGCTGAGTCCTATGGCCGTGACCACCGGTACTACTATGAATATCGTGAACAGGATCACAAAGGGAGCCAGAAAGGCGTACCCGACCCAGTTCTTCCGGATAAAGCGTTTGAATCTGTCCATCCGGGTGCCGGACAGTGCCGGATTCATTACGATAGTTTCATTACTCATTTTGCGATAACTCCGTATTCTTCCTGTTTCATGGTAAGCTCGCGGTTAATATCCTTGACCGCTCTCTCGAGTGCCTCGCGAATGTCCATACCGCTGATGACCACGCTGGTCCAGGCATTGGTAAGATGTCTCGTTGTCATATATCCGCCCAGAACGGTGGGTGTTTCCTTTGCCCACTTCCACTGCTCCTGAAGAGCCGCAACATCGGCGTCATTCCAGGAAAGGCTTAAGAACGCTTCCTTATTGGCTGTGTTCCATCTGGCCTCGGCACCGATCATCGCCTCAACTTCCTTCGCGAATCTGGTCTGGACCTCGGCACTGGACCACCACTGAAGGAATCTCCAGCTCTGCCGGGGCTTGGTCGACTGCTTCATGATGATGTCGCCCTTTTCGGTCAGCCCACCGGCAGTTCTGTCGATCTCTCCGTTCTCATCGATATGTCCGGGAAGAGCGATGATGCCCCACTTGCCCGTGATCTCGGGAGCAGCGACCGAAAGCTGCATGTACATATTAAAGTCGCCTACGCCGAGAGGCATGATCCCCGATCTGAAGTACTGCAGGAAATTCGCGGTCTCGGGAACACCATAGTTGGTAAACAGCTCAGTGTATTCCTTAAATGCCGCATACGCTTCGGGCGTATCAAGAGCGGATTTCAGGCCGCCGTCCTTATAGAATTCTCCGTTGTTCTGGTAAAGGAACTGCGTAAAATCACGTCCGAAATAGAACTGCAGGCCTTCCTGATAGATCGCGGGAAGTACGTAATCGTACATGTCCTGCCATGTATTCGGGAGCTCGATCCCGTACTTGTTCAAAATATCTTTTCTGTAGAACAGAACGTTGAAATTCATCGTCTCG
>JAFZKM010000038.1 GCA_017553665.1 Lachnospiraceae bacterium | reverse complement strand
GATCAAGGGGTTGCTTTATGAATGTTTCGGATATGAAGATCGGAACGCTGCTTGAGATCTACATCAGGCGTGACGGTTACAATTATAAAGTCGTGAGTAAGGTAGAATATGTCGATGACCAGCGTGTCGGCGTAACGCCGATCGCCAGCCGCACAAAGCTTTTCCGCTTTAAGAGCTCGGATATCGTGGACATTGTCTACCGTATGGACGATAAGAGCTGGAGATGGACTAAGGTAAAGGCCGGGATCGCGACTTTAAAGGACGGCTCGAAGCTGCATGTGTTCGTGCCCGAGACTCCGGCGGAATCATATAATAAGCGTACATCTTACAGACTGCCCATGAGCCGCGATATAACCATGACCTATGAGGTCATGCAGACTCCGGACATTGACGAGGCGGAAAAGGCTAAGAACAGCAGGACTCCCGAGCTGGCGCTCGACCGGACACTGTCTGAGATCAGCGAGAGCTACAAGGAGTTTACATGCAGGGCATATCTTCGTGATATCAGCGAAGGCGGCGCTTCGGTATATGCCAATGTAGAGCTCAAAAAGGGCGATATCGTGTCCTTTGAGCTGCCTTACGGCGAAGAGACCGTAAAGTGCAGGGCACTGGTGGTTCGCAGGACCGCGGGCGACGAAAGATCGCTCTATGAGCACGGTTACGGACTGACTTATATTGAAACGAGCAGCAATTACGTGTATTATCTGTTCAGTGAGCAAAGGAAGATGCTCAGCGAGACAAAGTTCGACTGATCTTTACGGACTGCGGACGGTAAAATATGAACACGGGAGCGGAGACATATGACGACTAAAGGCGCCAAACTGTTAAACGCATTATTGATACTTTACCTTATCATTCTTGCAGCTTTTATGAGCCGCATTATTTTCTTCACGGATCTGAAGGATTTTGCCGTGCTCGATGAGGAAGCGAAAAAACATGATTTTTCCCGGGACTGGCTGTTTGATTCGGGAGAAATTGAGGGACTGCTGGATAAAGCCGCAGGAGCTCGCGGAGGCAGCTATACCGTGACAAAGACGCTTCCCGCAAAAATGAGCGAAAATGACTCTGTTTATTTATCCACGAGCAATCTCCGTTTTAAAGTATATGTGAACGACAGCCTGATCTATTCTTACGATACGGTCGAGAATCTGACGGGCATGGGAGACGGCGTATCTTATCATATGATCGGACTCGGAACGAAAGACGAGAACGGAGTGATGCGCATTGAGGCCGAATCGGTATTTGAAAACAACCGCGGAGGCCGCGTCAATGAGATGTGGTTCGGACCTGAAGAGCAGTTCCGCTATTACATGCTGAGAACCAATTTCGCCGGGGAATCCCTCTCGATACTGATGATCATATTCGGACTGACCGTTATCGCGATCTTCCTGTTCGTATACAAAAGCAGTCTGCTGCTCAGATCGGTATGGGGACTTGGCCTGTCGGCGGTGCTGTTCGGTATCTGGAATCTGGCCGATACCGGAATGCCCCAGCTGTTTTCGGGCACTATTTACGCATGCAGGGAGATAGTTTACGGAATCCCGCATCTGGCCGTTTTTCCGATGATCTATTTCGTTAACTATGTCACAAAGGTAAAAAGAAAGCTTTATCTGTATCTGTCTTTCGTGCTCTCCGTCTTAGGTTTCGGAGCGCTCATGTTCGCGAGATTTGTTTTCGGGACAGACCTTCATACGATGACCGGTCTCGTATACTTCGCGTACATATCGGATCTTTTGATCCTGATTGTACTCCTGATAGACAATGAACTGTACTGCCGCAAAAGGAAGCTGTCGTCCAATCTTAAGTTTTTCTATATAGGCGCCGCTATTTTCCTCGTGGCTGCGTTCGGCGATATCATCAGGTACACGATCGGCACAAAAATGTCCATCGGGCGAGGAAGCTGGTTCAGGTTCGGCCTAGTGCTGTTCTTTATCTTCATGGCGCTGCAGATCTTCGAATGGTGGAAATCCGAGAAGACATCGCTTGAGAGAGACCGTTTCATCAACAGGCTGCTGCAGTATGTAACGGATCTGGACGATCCTGAATCGAGGCTGAATAAGGTCCTGCAGTATTTGTGCACCGAGCTTAAGGCCGATCGCGCGTACATTTTCGAGGAAATGCCCGACGGTACTTTCGACAATACGTATGAGTTCTGTGCCGACGGTGTTACTCCTGAGATCGATAATCTCAAAGGACTGCCTTTCGAGGGAGTGATAGATGTCTGGTATCATGAGTATGAAAAGGGCGGTCACGTACTGATCTATGATCTCGAGAAATACCGTTCCGTCAGCGAAAAGATGTACGATATACTGAAGCCGCAGGGCATCCGGACTCTTGTAACCGGCCCTATAGAGCTTGAAGGAAAGACCATAGGCTTCTTCGGAGTGGATAATCCTCCGGCTGAGATGATGAAGGAGATATCCGAGATCATGAAGCTTCTGATGTACTTTATGTCAGAGATGATCCTTCAGAGGAACAACCGCAGAGAGCTTGTGGATTACAGCTTCCATGATTCGCTGACCGGCGTCGGGAACAGACGCGCCATAACCAGATTTGAAACGGAAAGTCTCGACACATCGCGTTCCTATGGTTTCCTTATGTGCGATATAAACGGTCTGAAGGCCGTTAACGACAATCAGGGACATGCCGCCGGCGATGAGATGATCAAGACTGTCGCATCGTGCATGACGAATGTATTCGGCTGCGAGAACGTATACCGCATGGGCGGAGACGAATTCGCGATATATACGTATGCAGACAGTAAGGATGCATTTGAGGAAAAAGTCGCGATGCTCAATAAAATGATAAGCGAAAAAGACATTCACATGGCTATCGGTTCTTCCTTCGCGGAAGGCGGGGATCCCGATTACGAGGCCAGAAGGCTCGAAGCCGACAACAGAATGTATGAGGAAAAAAGAGCGTTCTACAGCGACGGAAATGACAGGCGCGGTGTGCGCATGAAAGAAAAATAACCCTTATGGGCATTAAATAAAAAGAGTGAGGATGTAAAAACATGAAATTAGGAATCGTGG
>JAFZKM010000311.1 GCA_017553665.1 Lachnospiraceae bacterium | reverse complement strand
GCATTGAAAGCCTCAGGGGCGAGATCGAGCTTAAGAACCTCTCGTTCAGGTATCTCACGGAGCTTCCCGAAGCGCTGCATGATATCAATGTAAAGGTTCCGGCCGGCTCCACGCTTGCTATTATAGGAAAGACGGGCTGCGGCAAGACCACGATCGCGAACCTGCTCGTAAGGCTTTATGAGCCCACGGAAGGCCGGATACTTTTCGACGGACATCCCATCTCGGATATTCCGCTTTCGGTGCTGAGAAACGATATTGCCTACGTGCCTCAGGACAATTTTCTGTTTTCCGACACTATTCAGGCGAATATCGCGTTCGGCGTGAGAAGAAAGATAGATATTCCCGAAGAGAAGTTTTCGCTTTCGACGCTCAGAAAATCGACCGTGCAGCTTAATGCCTTCCTTGAGGAGGATCAGGCGGACCGCTACGAGAAGATAAACGCGGCGTATAACGATCTTCCGGCTGTTGAGGAAGCGGCGAAGCAGGCTTGCGTACATGACAATATCATAGAATTCCCCGCAAAATACGGGACTGTCATCGGCGAAAGAGGCGTTACGATGTCCGGAGGACAGAAGCAGAGAACTTCGATCGCGCGTGCCCTGATGAAGACTGCGCCGATCCTGATCCTCGATGATTCGCTCTCGGCGGTCGATACCGACACCGAGGAGCAGATCCTTTCAAATCTGAAGGAAGTAAGGGCCGGAAAGACCACGGTAATCATTGCGCACCGCATTTCGACGATACAGAACGCGGACCACATCATGGTACTGGACGAGGGCAGAGTGGCCGAGTACGGAACGCATGAAGAACTGATGAAGCTCGGCGGTATTTACGAGAGATTATACGAGAAGCAGCAGCTTGAAAAGATGCTGGATGACATAGCTGAATGATTTGGAACGGGAGAACCGTATGAGTGAGATTATAGAAGGAACGGAGAAAAAGCATATCTTCCGGCGATTGCTGGGATATGCGAGGCCTTACGTCGGGCAGATGGGGATCGCCTCGCTGATGATGCTGGCGACCACAGGACTTGAACTGTACTGTCCGACGGTGCTCGGAAGCGCGATCGACCACTTCGTCGAAGGCGCGGACTATACGCTGATCCGCAATGACGGGATCGCGTATCTTGTTTCGATGGTGATGATGTTCTTCCTGTACGTGGGGCAGATGGGAATACTTGCCACCACGGGACAGAATATCATTTTCAACATGCGTGCCGAGATATTCGCGCATATTCATAAATTAGGGCTCAGCTTCTTTGATGTGCAGCCGGTCGGACGACTGGTGACCAGGGTGACCAATGACGTGGAATCGCTGAATGAGCTGTTTTCGGGCATTCTCGTGCGTCTTATCAAGAACGCCGTAAAGATCATCGGTCTGGCCGGAGTAATGCTGGTGCTCAACGCAAGGCTCGCGCTCAGGGCATTCGTGCTGATACCGCTCATCATCGCGCTGACGTTTGTGTTCAAAAAGGTGTCGAGGACCTGCTACCGCATTACTCGAAGCAAGATCACGGCGCTGAACACCTATCTTTCGGAGCATATCTCCGGAATGAAGATCATACAGATCTTCAACAGGGAGAACGAAAAGAATTCGGAATTCAGGAGCAGGAGCGAAGACCTGTTCAGGGCGAACTTCCGCGAGGTTATGGTTTACGCGATCTTCAGGCCCTGTATCTACATGCTTTCGATCCTGGCTCTGATCAACATCATCTGGGGCGGCAGTGCTCTGGTATTTGCCGAGAATTCGATACCCGGAGCGGGCATAACGGTCGGTACGCTCTATATCTTCATCCAGTACGTTCAGTCTTTCTTTGAACCCATACAGGACATGGCGGAGCAGATAGGAACTCTGCAGCAGGCATTCGCCTCGGCGGAGAAGATATTCTCAATACTTGATGTGAAGCCCTCCATCGTAAGCCCCGCGGAGCCCAAGCACCCGACAGACAGAGCGGGAAATCCCGTTCCGATCGTCGGAACGATAGAATTCGATCATGTATGGTTTGCCTATAATAATGAGGACTGGGTGCTCAAGGACGTCAGCTTCAGGATCGAACCCGGGAAAAAGGTCGCTTTTGTCGGAGCGACAGGCGCGGGCAAGACGACTATACTCAGTCTGATCGGACGCTATTATGATATCAATAAAGGAAGGATCCTCGTCGACGGAGTGGACATCCGCGACATGGATACCGATGAACTGAGGCATGCGATAGGCCAGGTACAGCAGGATGTATTCATTTTTACGGGCGATATCGCAAGCAATATCAGATTGTTAAATCAGGATATAACAGATGAGCAAATCCGCACAGCTGCTGCGATCGCGAATGCGGATACATTTGTAGAACGGCTCGAGCACGGCTATGCGGAGGCGGTCAGCGAGCGCGGAAGCACACTCTCCGCGGGTCAGCGTCAGCTGCTCAGTTTTGCCCGTACGCTGGCGTACGATCCGAAGATACTGGTCATGGATGAAGCTACCGCGAACATCGATACGGAGACGGAGCAGCTGATCACCGAGGCTCTCGAGAGACTCATGAGCGGCAGGACCACGATCATGGTCGCGCACAGACTTTCAACGATCCAGCATTGCGACTGTATCATGGTCATGCACAAGGGACGCCTGAGAGAGCAGGGCACCCATCAGGAGCTGCTTGCGCAGAACGGAATATATAAGAAGCTTTATGAGCTTCAGAAGGCAAATATGTGATTCTTGGCTGCCCGGATAATGCGGGCAGGAAACGGAGATTGCCATGGAGAACAGAAAACTTACAATAGATGATATCGCAAGAGACCTCGGGATATCAAAGACCACGGTTTCGCGCGCGATCTCGGGCAAAGGCAGGATCGGCAGGGAGACGACCGCGAGGGTGCTGGCTTACATAGAAGAGAAGAACTATAAGCCCAGCGCGCTTGCCAAGGGGCTTGCCCAG
>JAFZKM010000310.1 GCA_017553665.1 Lachnospiraceae bacterium | reverse complement strand
GATCTTCAGCTCACGCTCCGCGCCCGAGAGGATATTCTCGTAATCGCCGGCGGGCATGGGTCTCGCGAAATAATAACCCTGCATGTAAATACAGCCGATGCTCTTTAAATACTCGGCCTGGGCTTGTGTCTCAACGCCCTCGGCAATGATCGGGAGCTTCAGCCACTTCGACATGCGGACAACGGAGCTCAGGATGGGGCCTCCGCGGCCTTCCCTGCCCTCCGACTCGATAAATTTCATGTCGAGTTTGAGCAGGTCTACCGGAACGTCCTTCAGAGTGTTCAGCGACGAATAGCCGCTTCCGAAATCATCCATCTCCACGCAGAAGCCCGCGTCGCGCAGATGGCGGACGGAGCTGATGAGCAGCGAAGGATTGTCCACATAGGTCGATTCGGTGATCTCAATATGAATGGCCGATGTGGGCAGGCTGTACTTGTCTACCAGATATGTGAAATGCTCCGCGACATTCATGGAGCAGATATCGGTCCTGGAAACATTTACCGAGATCGGGCAGATGCCGATGCCCATGTTCAGCCACTTGCGCTGGTAACGGCAGGCCTCTTCCCATACGAACTTATCCAGATGGGTAATGAAGCCGTTCTGCTCGAACAGCGGTATGAACTTTCCGGGCGGGATGATGCCCTTCTCGGGGTGGATCCAGCGCACCAGAGCCTCCGCGCCGTGCAGGGCGCCGGTCAGGTAATTGTACTGGGGCTGGAGATAGATCGTGAACTGCGCGCCGTCCAGAGCCTGA
The DNA here is from genome assembly GCA_017553665.1 of Lachnospiraceae bacterium. The sequence continues at coordinate 5,233 of JAFZKM010000310.1, read as the reverse complement.
TTCATCTCATTGACCAACTGCTGCTTCTCGATCAGCGACAGACGCATCGTATCGTCGTAAAACGCGATGGTCCTTGTATAATTATCCTTGATGGTCTTGAGCGCGAGAAAAGCGCGGTCGCACATCAGGGCCACTTCTATCGAGGGATCGTCTATTACATATACGCCCATCCTGAGAGTGATCTGAAGATTCGGAATGATCGAAGGCGGATCCATGTAATGGTCCGCGACATGCAGGCGGTGGAAATCATCCAGGCGCATGCAGATGACGAAATGATCGGACTCCCATCTTCCGTAAACGCACTCCGAGAAATTCTCGGCCTTTTTCTTAAACGTGTCGCCGATGGACTTCAGGATGCGGTCGCAGTCATCCACTCCGTATACGTCGTTCAGCACCTTAAAGCCGTCGATATCGTAACGGATGATGATATAGCGTTTCGTGGGATTCGCGTTGAGCAGCTCACGGGTCTTCCTGCAGAAGGTCCTGCGATTATAGATGCCGGTCTTTTCATCAACCTCAATGTTCGCGATGAATCTGCTGTGCGGTGAGGAAACCTGATCTTCCTTCGTCTCTATCCTGCGTGTAAGGAGATTCTGGACCTTATGTCTCAAAAGAGGCAGATTGATGGGCTTCGGCATAACGTCGTAAGCGCCGAGATCGAGGGCATCGATCAGATCGTCGGTATTGTCCGACGCGGAGATGGCAATGACGGGAATGGCGGAAAGCCTGTCATCCGCCGACATCTTTTCCAGCACGTTAAAGCCTGTCATCTCCGGCATAAGAAGGTCGAGGATGACAAGTTCAATGTCCGTATAATGCTTCAGCGTCTTGAGGCATTCTTCGCCGTCGCCGGCCGTAATGACCTCATAGTAGGGCTTGAACTCCTCGCTGAGGATCATCAGACTGGTCTGAGAATCGTCCGCGATGAGTATTTTCAGTTTTTCCGCCATCAGTATTCCCCTTGATACCGTGCCTTACGGAACGGCATACTAAACACATTTTCTTCTCTGTAATATTATAATAATGCAAAAAAACAAATTTCGCAATAGACTTAATCGTTTACTTCAAAATTTTCTGAATTCGTTTCATATATCGTGAAACATTTTCACCATATTTCCGCAACGTATATCAAAAGAAATTTTCCTTTACTTTAAGATTGAAATCAAATATATTAAATACTTAAGGATTGCCGCATTTTCGGGCATTCCGGGCATATTCACCATTTGAAAAGGATTTTGGTAAAACAGTTATGAAACGTTGGCAGGCCAATGCGCTGCTTCTCCTCGCGGCCATTATATGGGGCGCCGCTTTTACTGCCCAGAGCGTGGGCATGGAACATCTCGGCCCCTTCTCATTTAACTCGATCCGCTTTTCCATCGGCGGCATCGTGATGCTCCCCGTCGTCTTTTTTAGACAGCGAAGCCTTAAGAAGAAAGGCGCAGGACCCGGAGCGGGATTCTCGAAGCGTCTTGTGCTCACGGGCATCCTCTGCGGTCTGCTTCTTACGATGGCAAATTCGATACAGCAGATCGGACTTTTGTATACATCTCCCGGCAAGGCCGGCTTTATCACGGCTCTTTACGTGATCATAGTTCCGGTGCTCGGGCTGTTCTTCGGGAACAAGCCCGGGTTAAGGCTCTGGATCAGCGTGGTGATCGCCGTGGTCGGCATGTACCTGCTCTGCGTGAGCGATACATTTACGATCGAAAAGGGTGATGTCCTGATCATGATCTGTGCCTTCATCTTCGCGGTACATATCATGGCCATCGACAGATACGCGCACGATCTCGACGGCATCGCGATAAGCTGCATACAGTTCCTTACAGCGGGTATCCTCTGTACGGCTATCGTGCCGCTCACCGATGAAGTGATCACCCTCGACGCTGTTCGAAGCGCCGCGGTACCGCTTCTCTATGCCGGCATATTCTCCTGCAGCTTTGCCTACACCTTCCAGATCGTCGGACAGCAGCATACGACTCCCACCGCGGCTTCGCTGCTTCTGAGCACCGAATCCGTTTTCGCGGCGATCGCGGCATGGCTGCTGATCGGCGACACTATGACCGTGCGTGAGATCCTCGGCGGATTATTAAGCTTCTTCGCCGTTATCCTTTCGCAGCTTCCTTCGAAAAAGCAGACCGTTCAATAAACAACCTCAGAGGAATACAAAATGGAGCACATCGACAAACGCGGCTACCTGAATACGGACTATCTCCTCTTCCATATCACTGACCAAAGTAAGGACGAGCACAGCTTCCACTATCACGAGTTCGACAAGATCGTCGTTCTCCTGTCCGGAAAAGCCTCGTACATCATTGAGGGAAGGGAGTATTTCCTTGAGCCCGGCGATGTGCTTTTTGTCAATCATCACGATATCCACAAGCCCGTGATCGATCCCGACGAGCCCTACAACCGCATCGTCCTCTGGATCAACCGCGACTTTCTTACCACCCGCAGCACCGGTGACTGCGATCTTTCGCTCTGCTTTAAGCTGAGCGCCGATGCCAAATGCCTCTTCCGTCCCGATGACGGGGACCGCGAGCGTGCTCTTAAGCTCCTGCTCGAGCTCGAGGAAGAATGCTCAGCGCAGCGTTACGGCTCAAAAGAGTCTTCGGATGCCGCTCTCATCAGGTATCTGATCAGCCTTGACCGCGCGATGACCGCCTCGGACGCGCGCAGCGAGATCCCGTTCCGCTGCGACAGGAAGATCGCCGATATCCTTGAATACATCAATTCAAACCTGCAGGCCGACCTGTCCTGCGATACCATCGCGGCGAAGTTTTATCTCAGCCGCTCCTATCTCATGCACAGGTTCAGGTCCGAGACCGGCTATACGCTGCACAATTACGTGCTGCAGAAGCGTCTCTTTTATTCGCGAAAGCTTCTCGAGGAAGGCTTCTCAATAAATGAAGCCGCTCTTTCGAGCGGCTTCGCCGATTACACTACCTATCTTCGTGCTTTTAAGAAAGTGTTTAATTGTCTGCCGAGTGACTTTAACGATAAATGATCCGGTCAGGAGCGTCTGCGGGACCTTCTTCTGCGTCCCGATGACTTCTTCGGTCTCTCCTGCTTCATCCTTTCAAAATCGCCCTGTGTGACCTTGTAGAGCGCCTCGCCTTCATCGTCTCCGAAATGCTCGCGGAAATATGAATGCAGCTCCTCGCGGTTCCGGCATCCTGCCACGGCCTCGTCTATCGCCTCTGCGTAAAGGCTGATCGTCTTCTGTGAAAGAAGGCTGCCGAGGATCGTGTAGATGTATCCGAGCCTGTCCGCGGTCTGCGTCTCGCCCTGTGCTTCGGGTGCGGGCTCTTTGCTCACGGGTTCATTTGCCGGTGCCTCATCGGGCACTTCCGGACTCTCTTCTTCGGGGATTTCCTCGCTCACATTCTCCGCGGAAGTTCCTTCCGCCTTATTCTGTGAACTCTTCCTGCGTCTTCTGCGGCTCTTCTTGCGCGGAGCAGCCTCAGTCTTTTCCTCATCCTCTTCCTGTGCCGCCGCAGGTGCTGCGGGTACCGGAGCGGGTGCCGGCTGCGCTGCGGGCTGTGCTGCGGGCGCTGCCTGCTTTTTGGCCTTGCTCTTTGCCGGCGCATTCTTGATGCTGTTCTTCATCTCCGCGGTGATGGCAGATATGATCGTGGGATATACTCCGCACGTGATGCCGTAATCCGCGAAGTAGCTCTCGCAGAAGCTGACGGCCGAACGGAAGCCGTTGTCCTGGCTGATGATGTAATAGCTGCCCTGTCTGTTGCGCTCTATCATCGCTCCGAACAGGGAGACTATCTGGAAATCCATTGCGTTTTTGCCAATGTAATTGGTCTTGATAAATTTCTTCGAGGCCCTGCTGTTGTTCAGGTTCTCAAGCGTCGGGATCGAAAGGTTCATCGCGTTCTCGCTGTAATATATGAACACCATATCCTGATCGCTCAGCGAACTGACTCCCTCGAGGCCCTCGCTTCGCACGTTTTCAAGGTCAATGAAAAAAAATCTCATATGATCTCCGTTCTCTATTCAGTTGTAGAGGCGGGAAGCACTCCCTCGCAGTCGAATGCGGGAATAAAGCTCTCCTCCGCCGTGCCGCCGGTCTGGATGTAGGCCTGCGTAATGCCTATCCTTTCGGCAAAGCCAATGACCCTGTCATACTCCTCTCCGGTGAGCTTCCTGTTGATCTCGGGATAGGCGCTCAGGTCCGTGACCGGAGTAAACTGGTTCATTATGCTGATGTAAATACTGTCTCCGTAACTCTCATGCAGATACCGCAATATCCTCTTCGAATCCGCGGTCTGCCCCGGAAGCACCAGGTGCCTGACTATCACTCCGCGCGTCATGATCCCGTTCCGATCGAATTCGCACGTACCGCCCGACTGTCTGACCATCTCGGCAATGGCCGCAGAGGCTCTTTCAAAGTAATCTCCCGCACCGGAATAACGTTTTGCAAGTTCATCCGACTTGTATTTGAAGTCGGGCAGCCAAACGTCCACATATCCTTCGAGCATACGAAGTGTATCGATCGACTCATACCCTCCCGAATTATAGACGACCGGCAGTCTCAAGCCCTTTTTCCGGGCGAGTTCCAAAGCGTCGGCTATCTTCGGTACATAATGAGTCGGCGTTACCAGATTGATATTGTTCGCGCCTTTTTCCCACAGTTCGATGAAAATGTCGGAAAGCCTCTCAACGGTGATCTTCACACCCGCCGAAGCCCTCGATATCTCATGGTTCTGGCAGAAAACGCAGCGCAGATTGCAGCCTGCGAAAAACACGGTTCCCGAGCCCTCTTTTCCGGAAATGCAGGGCTCTTCCCACATGTGCAGTGCCGCTCTTGCAACGACTGTTTCAGCGGTTTCGCCGCAATACCCCACACCGCCTTTTTGGCGGTCCGTTCCGCACGCTCTGGGGCAGAGACGGCACGTGTCAAACATTTTTTCTTCTGACATATTTTTTCGCTGCTTCCTTACCGACCGCTTTGCGCCTCGATAAGTACTCAGTCGTTCGCGCTTGCAACAAGTTCAACTCCGGTATCTGCTATATTATTGCACAGAACATCACCGATTGCAACAGGCGCATCTACCGTAATTTCGTAGATCTCCTTCATGCAGTCGGCTATCTTTCCCTTCGGGATCGGTTCCTTTGTCTTTACCGCAACAACGGGATTTACGCCGCCTCTTACACGCACGGTCGAAGTCACGGTCCTCACGGGTGCGAGCACCTCGGTCTGCGCATAATCATGGCCTCTCTT
>JAFZKM010000309.1 GCA_017553665.1 Lachnospiraceae bacterium | reverse complement strand
CGCGGCGAATTACCAGGAGTAGCGCCGCATGACCGTATCGGCGGTGGTTGACGAAAGAACACTGCGCGAGATCTATCTTGCTGCTTTTGAGGAGGCGGTAAAGACCGCTCATCCCGATACCCTGATGTGCTCATACAACAGGATCAACGGCGTATACAGCTCCGAGAATCCCTGGCTCTTAAACAAGGTTCTCCGCGACGAATGGGGCTTTGACGGCTTCGTTATGTCCGACTGGGGCGCCGTTAATGACAGACCTGCAGGCGTTGAAGCGGGACTTGATCTTGAGATGCCCACAAGCAGCGGCATCAACGAAGAAAAGATCATTGACGCGGTGGAATCGGGCCGCCTGAAGGAAGAGTATCTCGATAAGGCTGTTGAGCATATCCTTAACAAGGTCGACAGATACACCGGATTCATGGATGTGAAGAACGGCAATGCTCCCACAGAGAAGAAGAGACCGGTATTCGACTATGTCGCGGATCACAAGGAGGCCAGAAAGGCCGCGAGAGAGGGCATGGTGCTCTTAAAGAACGACGGCGCGCTGCCTCTTAACAAGGACCAGAAGATCCTCTTCATCGGTGAGTTCGCGAAGAAGCCCAGATATCAGGGCGGCGGAAGCTCGCATATCAATCCTACACGCGTTATCAGCGCGCTTTCGGCATCGACGAGACATACGCTCGTAGAGTACACGAAGGGCTTCTCATCCACGAAGGACATCGTTGAGGACGACCTGATCGATGAGGCTGTGGACAAGGCAGCTGCCGCGGATGTTGCGGTCATTTTCGCAGGACTTCCGGACAGCTTCGAGAGCGAGGGCTACGACCGCGAGCATATGAGACTGCCCCAGTGCCAGAACCGTCTGATCCGCGAGGTGGCGAAGGTTCAGCCCAACACCGTTGTAGTTCTTCATAACGGTTCACCCGTATCGATGCCCTGGATCGGCAATGTTAACGCAGTGCTTGAGGCGTATCTCGCGGGAGAGGCTTCGGGCGAAGCTGTGGTCGACATCCTCTTCGGAGTTACGAACCCTTCGGGTAAGCTGGCCGAGACCTTCCCGATCTCGATCAAGGATACCCCCTGTTACGATAATTTCCCCGGCAGCAGACTTACGGTCGAGTACCGCGAGGGCCTGTTCGTCGGCTACAGATATTATGACCGCGTGGACATGAACGTGCTGTTCCCGTTCGGACACGGACTCAGCTACACGACCTTCGGCTACAGCGGACTTGAGCTGAAGACCGGAGATAAGCGCGCTACCGTTTCGTTTAAGGTTAAGAACACCGGTAAGGTCGCGGGCGCGGAAGTTGCCCAGGTATATGTCGGCAAGACGGGCAGCAAGGTATTCAGACCTCTTCGTGAGCTGAAGGGTTTCGAGAAGGTATTCCTGGCACCCGGTGAGGAGAAGGAGATCACGATCGAGCTTGATGAGAGAGCATTCTCTTATTACTGTGTGGGCGCGCATAAGTGGTGCGTTGAGCCCGGCGCTTACACGATCAGCGTAGGCTCCTCGAGCCGTGACATCAGACTGCGCGGCGACGTTTGGTTCAATCATGAGGAATACGATATCTGGCAGTATACGAGAGAAGAGCTCCCGACTTATTATTTCGGCGATCCTTCGAGTGTTTCTGACAGCGAGTTCGAGAAACTGCTCTGCGGACCTATCCCCGAGAGCACAAGGCGCGCGGACGATCGTTTCGATCTCTGCTCTACCATTGAGGACGCAAGGGAGACCAAGTGGGGTGCCCGCGTCATTAAGCTCATCGAACTTGCCGAGAAGAGCAAAGGCGTTGTTAAGAAAGAAAACAGCGGAATGTTCATCGCGATGATCAATGAGATGCCGTTCCATTCGCTGGCCTGCATGTCGGGCGGAAAGATCACGATCGATACGGTAGAAGCTATCGTAGGCCTGCTGAATAACGAAGATGTGGGACATAATCTCAAACTCCTCGGTCTCAGCGGCGTGGACAGCGTTGTTTCGAAAATCGGCGGCAAAGAGGGCGTAAAGCGCAGAATGTCAAGCATGGCCGGACACTTTAAGGAGACCGCGTCCAAGGCAAAGGAAGATATCGCGAAGCTTAAGGAGAAGCGCGCGCAGGCCATGGCCGGGGACGAGGAAGAAGACGAAGAAGAATAAGCAATAAGAACCGAAAGGCTGTAACATGGTAACGATAAAGAATCCCGTCATATGGGCGGATTTCCCGGATAACGATGTGATCCTCGCGGACGACGCGTTTTACATGGTGACCACGAGCATGCATTCGATGCCGGGCTGTCCCATCATGAAGTCCTATGACCTGCAGCACTGGGAGATCGTCAGTTATGTTTTTTCAAGGCTCAGCGAAAAGGACGGGAATAATCTCGAAAACGGGCAGAACATATACGGAAAGGGCAGCTGGGCAGCATCGCTGCGAAAGGACGGAGAGTGGTTTTACTGCCTCTTCAACAGCAATGATGACCGGCACGCTTACCTTTTCCGCACAAGGAACATTGAAGTATCGGAATGGGAGCGTTATCTGCTCCCGAAATACATGCACGATCCGTCGCTCCTGATCGATGACGACGGGCGCAGATATATTGTTTACGGGAATCACGAGATATATATCACCGAGCTTTCGGAGGATATGAGAAGCCTTAAGAGCAGCGGTCCCGACAGGCTCCTGTTCACAACGGAATCAGAGAACATGGGCCTGAAGGCCGAAGGCGCCCACGCGTATAAGATCGACGGACGTTACTACGTGATCATGATCGAATGGCCGAGAGACGGGCACGGACGCAGGCGTGAGGTCTGCTACCGCGCCGATTCGCTGGACGGACCCTTTGAGCACAGAATAATACTTGACGATGACTGCGGCTATAATAACGCGGGAGTCGCGCAGGGGGCGATATTTACGCTGCCGGACCATGCCGCCGAAGCGGCGCCCGAAGGCGTGAAACTTTTTGATAAAAAGGGTCCGGAGGATAAGGTCTGGGCTGCGGTCATGTTCCAGGATCACGGAGCCGTGGGCCGCATACCGTACGTGCTTCCTGTTGTCTGGGAGGACGGCTGGCCGATGCTCGGAGACGAAGGCAGGGCGCCGAAAGAGTTTGCGCTTCCCATCGCGGCTCCGAAGGACGCGCTCTATGAAAAATCCGACGGTAATGTGATACTCGCGCCCGGCGTAAAAGGAGCGAAGAACCCGAAGGATAACGTTACGGTTTGCGCTGCCGGCGATGATTTCAGAAGGCTTCACGGCCGGGAGAGGGAACTCACCGATCCGAAGCATTTCTGGCAGTGGAACCACAATCCCGACGACGCGCTCTGGTCGCTTAAGGAGCGTCCGGGGTATCTCCGCCTGATAAACGGACCCATAAACGAGCACGGCATCCTTCAGGCGAGAAACACGCTGACTCAGCGCACTTACGGACCGAAATGCTCCTGCAGGACGCATATAGACCTGAGAGGCTTAAAGGACGGCGACTGCTGCGGACTGGCAGCGCTTCAGGGACAGTTCGGACTTGTGGGAGTGCGCATTGACGATGAAGAGCAGTTTGTCGTGATGTGCGTAAACGACGGGAACGGCAGGGAAAGGGCGATCCTTAACAAGCCCTATGACGCCAAAGACATCTGGCTCAGGATCTCTTTTGATTTCACCGCAAATAAAGATACCGCGGAATTTGAGTATTCCGCGGATGGAAAGACCTGGGAAAAGGCGGGCTCGCTGCAGCTTAAGTACACGCTCGATCATTTCATGGGCTGCAGGATGGGACTATATTCCTACGCGACCTTAAAGACCGGCGGCTTCGCCGATTTCGAGTATTTTAAGTTTAAAGGATGACAGGCGAACAGGTCAGCTCACTGCCGGGATCGGTACCGAATCTCGCGCGGATGAGCTGGCGGTAAATGCCCGAGGCATAAAGACCTGCGGCGGTCAGAGGCTGCGCGCGGTCAGCGTCCGCGGGCTTTGTGATCAGCTCGGTGCGCTCCGAGTCGCTCACCGGACGGAGAAGCTCCGAAGACGAGCGCTTAAGTCCGAGCAGGCGGATCGCGGGGAGCGTATCGGAGGCTTTAAGGGACGCGATGTGTTCCGGACCGATGCCGAGCGTCAGATGAAGCAAAGCGCGGCATACCGCTGTATGGTTATTGTTTTTTGATTTCAGTTTTGAAGCGAGCTCTGTGAATGTGCAGGGCTCGTTTTTGTATTTGGAAAGGGCGTTCGCAAGGTCGCGGCTTACATCCGCGAAAGCCGTGTAGTCGGTGATCGAAGGATCGTTGAGCCTCAGATACAGCATGGGACTCAGGTCATCGGCCGTGATCGGGAGAGTACGGCGGTAGTTCTCATCGATCAGTCTTAAGACTTCATCGGGAACCTGGCCGATCAGCTCGCCGGTATCGCCTTCGGAATCTTCGAGCGCTGCGCGAAGGGCGGTCGCGGAAGACTGCATGTGACGGACTATCGTATTGTCATGATAGCCGCTGCCTGTGCGTTTGATCGCGAGGGGCTTTATCGCAAGGTTTTCCATCCCCTCAGGAGACAGTTTAAGGATGGCCCTGCAGTATTCGATCGCGAGGATATTGTTCGGGGAGCGGAGGATCGCGGTGAGAGCGGGATCGCCCGTCTCAGCCTCAAACGCGGCGTCGCGTGCAGCGGGGAAGCTGCAGCCTTCTTTGAGCTTTTCCTGAAGAATGCTCTTAAACAATTCGCTCTCATTGTTCAGGATATCGGCGATCTTTAAGAGTACCGCGAGATCCGGGCATTCGCATCCGAACGCGATGAAGTCGACATTGCCGAGAGAATTGAACAGCTTAACGCCTGCCTCGGCGAAGATCTCGGCAGAAGCCGTGGCATAGGGGACCGGGATCTCAAAAACGGCGTCAGCGCCCGACATAAGGGCCATCCGCGCGCGCAGTGATTTGTCGCAGACCGCGGGGGTTCCGCGCTGCACGAAATCTCCGCTCATCGCGATAATGCACCTGTCGGCGCCCGAAACGCGCTTTGCTTCATTGATGATGTATTCGTGACCGCAGTGGAAAGGATTGAATTCCGCTATGATTCCGACTGTTTTCATGGGAGCCTCCCGATTTTCCTGATGAGAAAATTATATCACAGCAACAGGCTGAATGGTGTTGTTATTTTCCGTTAATTTGAGTAAAATCAGGGTGAAGAAATTTTACGGAGATGAGTAAAATGACACTCAATGAATTAAAGACCGGCGAAAGCGCCATTATCACAAAGGTCGGCGGAGAGGGGGCCTTAAGGCAGCATTTCCTCGACATGGGCGTTATTCCCAAAACAGAGGTTACACTGATAAAACTTGCCCCGATGGGCGATCCGATGGAACTGAGGATACATGGCTACGAACTTACGCTGAGACTCGCGGACGCGGAGAAGATCGAGATCGTGCCCGTATGCCGTGCGGAAGACTGCGATGATAAGGAAAACTGCGCAGTCTGTCCGAAAAAGACGGAAAACGACGATAACGCGGATATGAGCGGCGACGGGAAAGACGATGAAGTCCGTATCTGTCACCCCGGTTTCGGTGAGGACGGCGTGCTCTATCACGATCCCGCTACCGAACATCCGCTGCCCGAGGGAACCGTGCTCACATTCGCGCTCGCGGGCAATCAGAACAGCGGAAAAACGACGCTCTTTAACAGCCTGACGGGCTCAAACCAGCATGTCGGGAATTTCCCGGGAGTGACCGTAGACCGCAAGAGCGGCGCGATAAGAGGACACGCGGATACCGAAGTCGTGGACCTTCCGGGTATTTACTCGCTTTCTCCCTATACCGAAGAGGAGATCGTATCGCGTCAGTATATCATCGGTGAGAAGCCGAAGGGCATTATCAATATCGTTGACGCGACAAATATCGAGAGGAATCTGTATCTGACGATGCAGCTGATCGAACTCGATGTGCCGATGGTGCTCGCACTCAATATGATGGACGAGCTGCGCGGCAACGGCGGCAGCGTGCGTACGAATGACATGGAGGCGATGCTCGGCATCCCCGTCGTACCCATTTCCGCGGCCAAGAACGAAGGCGTGGACGAGCTTGTGGCTCACGCGCTTCATGTAGCGAAATATCAGGAAACACCCGCGAAGCAGGATTTCTGCGATGAGTCTGATCGCGGCGGCGCGATACACCGCTGCATACACGGTATCATGTCGCTGGTCGAGGACCACGCGAAGCGCGCCGGGATACCTATCCGTTTCGCGGCGAACAAGATAATCGAGGGTGATGAGCGCGTGATCGAGGCTCTTGAGCTCTCGCAGAACGAGCGCGAGATGATAGAGCATATCATCCTGCAGATGGAGGAGGAGTGCGGTCTCGACCGTGCAGCTGCCATCGCCGACATGCGTTTCTCGTTCGTTGAGAAATTAGCCGCGAAGTGTGTGGTGAAGCCTGTAGAGAGTAAGGAGCGGGAAAGAAGCGAGAAAATAGACAGGATCCTTACGGGCAGGTTTACCGCGATCCCCGCTTTTATCGGGATCATGGCGCTGGTTTTCTGGCTTACCTTCGGCCTGATAGGAGCATGGCTTCAGGATCTCCTTGAGACGGGCATAGATTCGCTGACCGGGCTGGTTGACTCGGCATTCAGGGCATGGAACGTGAACGAAGTATTGCACTCGCTCGTGATCGACGGCATATTCAACGGCGTCGGAAGCGTACTGAGCTTCATGCCGATCATCATCATACTGTTCTTCTTCCTCTCATTGCTTGAGGACAGCGGCTACATCGCAAGAGTGGCATTCG
>JAFZKM010000308.1 GCA_017553665.1 Lachnospiraceae bacterium | reverse complement strand
CGCCGCCTCTTGTTGAGAGCTTTGAAAAAGCAGGTATAGACGTAAGGCAGGACCCGGCATCGAAGGCAGATATCGTGGTTGTGGCGTTCGATATGACGCTGACCTACGAGAAACTCGAGCACGCATGCACATTGATCAGGGAAGGAGCGGAGTATCTCGCGACTCATCCCGATATCAACTGTCCGGTAAGCGGCGGATTCATACCGGACTGTGGCGCTTTTATCGCGGCGATAAATCTTTCCACCGGAAAGACTCCTAGGATCACGGGAAAGCCTTATCCCGAGACTCCCGCGATGATCTCTGAAGTTACCGGAGTTCCGACAGAGCGCATCGCTTTTGTCGGCGACAGACTTTATACGGATGTTGCCTGCGGCGTAAAGAACGGAGCAAAAGGAATCCTGGTGCTTTCGGGCGAGACTCTTATCGGGGATGTTCCGAAGTCCGATGTGCAACCGGATCTGATATTTGACAGGATATACGATATAGGAACCGAGCTTCTGAAGAGAAAGAAGGGAGTGTAAGCTATGTTTAATCCGATGAACATTTATTATCACTTCGTTACCATCACCAGGCACCGCCACGCGGTCATTAAGCATTGCTTTAAGGCCGGCATTCCCGTGCAGGGCCTGTTTCACGATCTTTCGAAGTACAGTCCGAGAGAGTTTGTATACGGTGTAAAGTATTTCTCGGGCGACAGAAGCCCGAACGAGGGCGAGAGGGACGATTACGGCTACTCGAATGCCTGGATGCATCACAAGGGCAGGAACAGGCATCATTTTGAGTACTGGACCGATTACAATCATGAGGTTCAGAAGGTCGCTCCCGTGAAGATGCCTTTGAAATACGTTATAGAGATGTTCTGTGACAGGGTTGCCGCGAGCAAGATATATCTCGGAGATAACTATAACTGCGGCGCACCCTACGATTATTTTGACAAGGGAAGACATAAGAGGATGATCCATCAGGAGACCAGCGATTTCCTCGAGAAGCTTCTCGTAATGCTCCGCGATAAGGGCGAAGACAAAACGTTCAATTTCATAAAGTACTACTATCTGACACATAAGGACTATTGATCAGATCAGAATAAAGGAAAAGGAAAGCAGGGATTATGGAACTCATTAAGAACGGAGGCTGGCTTTCGGGCGGAAAGCTGTATTTTGACGATGAGGCCGGACGCGCGGCGCTTAAGAACGCGACTGGACTCGATCCCGAACAGGCCCGTATTGCCGGCAAAGACGCGACGATCGCTTGGTCGATCCTTAAGGAACACAATGTTTCGGGCGACGATTCGCATTTAAAGATCAAATTTGACAAGATCACATCTCATGACATCACCTATGTCGGGATCATCCAGACTGCCCGCGCCAGCGGACTTAAGGAATTCCCGATCCCTTATGTTCTTACCAACTGCCATAATTCCTTATGCGCGGTAGGAGGAACCATCAACGAGGACGACCATTTCTTCGGCCTTTCCTGTGCCGAGAAGTTCGGCGGTATCTATGTTCCTCCCCATCTTGCTGTTATCCATCAGTACGCGCGCGAAATGCTCGCAGGCTGCGGAAAGATGATCCTCGGCTCGGATTCTCATACGAGATACGGAGCTCTCGGAACCATGGCCATAGGTGAGGGCGGAGGAGAGCTCGCGAAGCAGCTCCTCGGCAAGACATATGATGTTGCGCGTCCCGATGTTGTAGCGGTATATCTTACAGGCACCCCTTCTTACGGTGTTGGACCGCAGGATGTGGCGCTCGCTCTGATCGCGGCTACCTTCGATAACGGATTCGTAAAGAACAAGGTCATGGAGTTCGTAGGTCCCGGAGTTGCGGGACTTTCGGCTGATTTCAGGATCGGTATCGACGTTATGACCACCGAGACTACATGCCTTTCATCGATCTGGAGCACGGATTCCAAGATAGCGGACTGGTTCGACATTCACGGAAGAAGCGAAGAATACAAAGAGCTGAATCCGGGTGAGAACGCGTATTATGATTCGGTCATCTGTCTTGATCTGTCCGAGATCAGACCCATGATCGCCATGCCTTTCCATCCTTCAAAGGCATATCCGATAGCTGACGTGAAGGCGGATCTTCCCCGCTATATCAGAGAGTGCGAGGAGCGCGCGCATGTGAGCTTCGGCGACAAGATCGAATATTCACTGAAGAACAATATCATCGACGGAAAGCTGTTCGTGGACCAGGGGATCATCGCGGGCTGCGCGGGCGGCGGATATGAGAATATCTGCGACGCTGCGGACATCCTGTACGGTGCCGATACGGGCAACGGAAGATTCTCGCTCAGCATTTATCCCGCTTCACAGCCTATTTACATGGAACTGGTAAAGAACGGAAGAGCGGCGGATCTGCTGGCTGCGGGCGCCGTTATAAAGACCGCGTTCTGCGGACCGTGCTTCGGCGCCGGCGACACTCCCGCGAACAACGCGTTCTCGATCAGACATTCGACACGCAACTTCCCGAACCGTGAGGGTTCAAAGGTCCAGAACGGTCAGGTTGCTTCGGTTGCGCTTATGGACGCGAGATCCATCGCCGCCACTGCCGCGAACAAGGGCTTCCTTACAGGCGCGGACGAACTCGAGGGCATCGATTTCTCAAGGCCTAAGTATTTCTTTGACGGCTCTATCTATAAAAAGCGCGTTCTTGACGCGTGGGGACATGCGTCTCCCGAAAAGGAGATCAAATTCGGTCCCAATATCAAGGACTGGCCCGAGATGCAGGAGCTTAAGGAAGATCTTATCGTTAAGTGCGTAAGCGAGATCCACGATCCCGTAACCACCACCGATGAGCTGATCCCTTCGGGCGAGACT
>JAFZKM010000307.1 GCA_017553665.1 Lachnospiraceae bacterium | reverse complement strand
GACTTCAGTAAGCTCACAGACATCTATCGTAAAGTCGAAGGAGACCGACGCGAAGCTTACCGACGGCAGCCAGATCTACTTCAGAAAGAAAGCTGTGAAGTCGCTCGGCGAGGAAGGCTACAGGATCGCTTCACCCGCGCACCTGCTCGGAACAGTTCAGTACCCGACAGGCGCTGCGACCGAGGGATTTACACTCCTCCAGACCATTGAGGGAATGTGCAAGGACGGCAGCAATTCTCTTTCATTCTCATTTAAGAGCGATACCAGAGGCGAGATCGAGACGATCCAGTTCAGGACCAGCGGCGGCAACGCGATGGGAACTGCGAAATTTACCGTAACGATCGGCGATGAAGGTAATAATAATTACAACTATAACGTAACGCTTACCGACCTTTCGGGAATCACCCGCAGCGACAATGTGCTTTACGCATATATCTATTTCAAGGGCGAGGCTACGAACGATCCCACAAAGGCATCGATCAGGAGCAGCGAAGAGGGCGGCATCGGCTTATACATCTATCCGAAGAGCGAGATAAATAATCCTTCGGGTGTTCAGGCAAAGCAGGATGTGGCTGATAAGCTTAAGGACGCAGGCTACAGCAATTGGAGCGGATACGATCCTTACGATGACACTATCGGTTTTACAACCGCCATCAAGCGTGTATATCTATCGAACAAAGAAGACGATCAGAAGGACTTCAGGGTTAAGGTAGATTTCGGAACACTTTATGATCCCAATCTTAAGGCAGAGAGCAAAGAAACCTATAAAGACAGCAAAGTTATGATCAGCCAGGTTAAATATGACGGTTTCAAACTTGACGCCGCAGATTATACCGTTGAGTATTATGAGGACAAGAACAGCTCGAACAAAGATTACAGGGCAGCGGTCATCACACTGCATACCGACAAGATTGAGCAGCATGCGGCGATCGATGACAGGGATAAGGACACTCCTGTTTACATTTACTTAAGCAACGGTGAAGTGATCACCTCAGGTCTTACGATGAACCTCCAGAGGACCGCGACAGTAAAGAATAAATCATTTGCCTTTACAGAGGGAGGCCTTGAAGCGTGGATCACGATCAAGACCACTGATTCGCAGGGAAATGTTACTGAGACAAGAGAGCGTAACCTTGAAAAGTATTACACGATCGATCTTACAATAGCTTCGGGCCTGGGCGGAAAGCAGAACTACGATGTAAGTGTTCTGACAGTTACCTGGAACGGAAACAACATCCTTTATGATATTGATGATATATCGAATAACACGATAAGGGTGACCCTTGACAGTGATCTGCTGAATAAGCTCACGGGATTCTCGACCGCCGTGACCAACCCCATCGTGATCGAATTCACAAACGGATATGTGATCTCGAACGGGATAACGATGACCATCAACCCCGCAAGCAATAACAGCAACGAATAAGACAGGGAGGGCAGACATATGAAGAAGAATCTGATCAAGTTCATCGTCACGGCGCTGATCTGCCTGTGCTTTGTCGGATCTGTAAAGAATGAGGCTCGTGCCGAAGAGACTGCCGAAAAGATAACCGTGGGCGACATCGATTATGAGCGCCTCACGATGAAGATCTATAAGAAAGGCAACACCAACGTATACTTCTCGACCACACTTGCGAGCGACCTCTCCGGATGGGACGAGGTGAGCGGCGTGGCTTCGGATGATAACGACGGAAAAGGCGCATACCTGCTCGTGGACATCTCATGGGCATCTTCCGCGGCTGACGTGAAGTTCTATCTTCGCGGCGACAAGAACACCAACGCGACCGAGATCGTGTTCCCGAAGGCTTCATCGGCATTCAAGGTTTCCTTTGACAAGGTAAACGGAGATTTCACCTTCGCGGGTCAGGATGACGCGAATTATTTCTACTATCGCAAGAGCACCGATTATAACTGGGTAAAGGTTTATTTCGAAGGCATGGGAAGCCCTGCGGGCTCCGAGATGAGCTATGAGGATTTCCTCGCGAATGTCGAGATGCTCCGCTTCAAGGGCTCCAAGCTCGTGTTCAAACTCGGTCAGCAGACCGGAACGAGCGAGACCGCGATGGGCGCAAGACCCAGCAAGGAAGTTACCGTTTCGATCACAAAATACGCTTCGGCGCCTTCGGTTAAGCTTAATATCACGAAGCTGACCTTCAACACCAAGAGCACGATGGAATGGTCGGACGACATGAAGACCTGGCATGAGTGCGAGAAGAATATGGAGCTTGAGGATCTTGCTCCCAAGGCCATCGGCGCGGGCGCGGCTGACGTGGTTCTGTTCTTCAGGGTTGCGGCTACAGAGAAGTAGCCCTGCTCGCAGATCGCTGTCGGTGTGATCCCCGCGCAGACTTCGGCTCCCGCGGTCGGCAAGGACGCGGAGGTTTCCTACAGCTATGACAATAACAAGCTCCTGCTGAACTTCTCGCAGGCTTCCGCAACGAAAATGTATGAGTACTGTGTAGTGACCGCAGACAAGGAATTCTCTCTTTCCACAGCCAAGTGGAAGACCATCAAGGCAGCGAAGACGGTTTCTCTTACAAAGAAGAGCGCTGACGGCGCTACGATCTACGTAAGATACAAGGGAACCCTGGAAAATGTAAAGAAGGGGATCGCTTTCATGCTTCCTTCGGCATATTCGAGCTTCACGGTGAACGGATTCCAATAAGCATTTTAAAGAATTTTAATACATTAAGACGGACTGTTTAGGGCGGTCCGTCTTTACTTTTTGGCGATTTGCCTGTATAATAGCAGTCAGCCGCTCGTATAAGGGGCATTGAGAAAGGAGATCTTGTTATGAAGAAGTTCGGGAAGTTTATTTTCAGCCTGACAGCAGCTGCGGCAGCGGGAGCAGGCGCATATTATGCTTACAAGAAATTCGTTGAGAAGGCAGATTCCGATGAGGAAGATGATTTCGAAGACGATCTCGATGAGTTTGAGCTTGATGACGAGGAAGCTCCCAAGGCTCCCGAGTATGTATCGATCAACAATATCCAGGAGGCCGCTGATAAGGTTGCCGAGAAGGCTGAAGACCTTGCGGAGAAGGCAGCAGACGCCGTCGAAGGCGCTGTTGACGCGGTAAAGGACGCGTTCACCGAATAATTTTACGATTGGTTATTGACAGTGCCGCACCGCAGTGTTAATATATCATCAATTTAATACACTAAACCGTTGAGGCGAAGATAAAGTTATTTATGCTCCCACAGAGAGCCCGCGTTGCTGAGAGTCGGGCGGAAAACAGGATAGCAAGTGGATCGCTGAGGGCGCGGTCAAAGGAAGCGGGTTTCCCGCAGGCTCCGAGTATTCCGCGACGTAAGGCATACGTAAGTTGCCGGGGATATGATTGTATTCCATGAGAGCCGGATCCTCGCATCCGGTATAGGGGTGGCACCGCGGATAAGAAAAGTTTATTCGTCCCTGACAGAAGAGATTCTGTCAGGGACTTTTGCGTATACGGAGGTTTTTTATGAACATTACTTTGGAGGAAGCTAAAAAATACGCGGCCGACCCGCGTTACGACATCCTGCCGCTCGCCATCGAGATGCTTTCCGACGTTAAAACGCCGGTCGAGGTGCTCAAGATCTTAAAGAACGTCTCCTCGCACTGCTACATGCTCGAGAGCGCGTCGGACAACGAGAACTGGGGACGCTATACCTTCCTCGGCTATAACCCTAAACTCTGTATCACCTGTTCGGACGGAGTCATGAGGATAGGCAACATTACGATCGAGACCCGCGACCCGAATAAGTACATCAGGCAGGTCCTGAACGAGCACAGGAGCCCGAAGCTTGAAGGCCTCCCTTCATTTACGGGCGGTCTCGTGGGTTATTTCTCGTATGATTACCTGAAATACGCCGAGCCCACGCTGAACCTGAACGCGGCCGATACGGAGGGCTTCAGGGACACGGATCTGATGCTGTTCGACAGAGTAATCGCCTTTGACAATGTTAAGAAGAAAATGATCCTGATCCTCAATGTCTCGCTCGAAAACATAGAGACCGAGTACAACAGGGCCGAGATCGAGCTTAAACAGATGAAAGAGCTCATACTTAACGGAAAGCCTGCAGATATACCCAAAGGCCGTTTAAAGGGCGAATTAAGGCCTTT
>JAFZKM010000306.1 GCA_017553665.1 Lachnospiraceae bacterium | reverse complement strand
CGCGCAGTCAGCTCCTGCGCTGCCCGGCCGCTCCCCTTCCGAGCCGGATGTGATCCCGGTAAGTCCGGTATCCGCAGCGTCCGCGAAAACCGTCAGCCTCCAGCAGTTCCGGGACAGCCTGCTGCCATCCGTAGCGATCAGCTCAGTCTCAAGAACAAGGCTGCTGCTCTCATCAATATCCGCGAAATCCGTATTTATCTCACCGATACAGGTATTCTCACCCGCTTTAACTTCAGGGCATTCCATGATCCCGCTTCTCACCGTTCTTCCGGCACTATCCTCTCTTTGGCCGTCATAACCTGTCCCGAATGCGATCTTCCATGCGAGCCTCGCGCCGGAAATATCTTCTCCCGAGAAATTGCATATCTCAGCTTTGGCCGAAAGCCTGTCGGTATTTTTATATACATAGCCGTCCATCCTCGTCAGGATCACGACTTCCGAATTAAACTGCCTGAATTCTTCGGGCGTCACATAGCCCTTGCTGTCGAAGAAGGGATCGAGGACTCCGACAACCGCGGTGCCCTGCCCCGTATAGTCATGCAGATCGAGGTACTCAAAGCCCGTGATCTCGCGTGTCCTGAGATCGGCCTCGAATTCCTCCTTGAGGAATCTCACCTGATTCCGTCCCGAACAGTAAGTGAATTCCCTGTTCAGCCCGAGCACACCGTTTTCCCGCGCGGTCTCTTTGAATATCTCATAATTGCCGCCTCGTACCGGTCCCGTGAACTTCTCCGTCACCGAAAGATCCGGATATGAGCACCACTGTCCCATCTCATGTGAGATCACGGGCAGTCTGCAGCCCTCAAGCGAAGGCGAATAGTCCTTTCCCCTCCAGCCCCAGCGGTTCCTGATCATCCCGCCGTGGATCGGTCCGTACGCCGATCTGTGGAAATACACATAATCGGTCCCGGTGATATCTGCGGGCGCCTCATCGTAATACCAGCCCGACTGCGCGGTAAATATCCTGCGCCCCGAATATCCCAGCGAATCATTTATCGCGCGCGCGTCGCGGACCCATCTCTTTAAGGGCTCATACCATTTCCCCGAGGGTTCGTTCGTGGGCGAGAACATCACAAATGAAGGGTGGTGTCCAAACGCTTCGAGTATCTTACGTGTCTCGCGCATCAGGACTTCGTACATCTTCTCATCGGAAGGTGAGAAAACATTCCACATCCCGCATTCGACCTGAAGAAACAGACCGGCTTCGTCCGCGGCCAGAAACGCCGCTTCCGGAGGGCAGAACGAGTGGCAGCGGACAAAGTTGAAGCCCCACTCTTTTATTATGGCGAAGACGCGGTCCCAGTAACCACGCTCAAAAGGAGGATACACCGTCTCGGGGAATCCCCCTCCGAAATGCGTCCCCCTCATGTACTCCGCTTTACCGTTTATGGTTATATTTCTTCCGCATACTTCGACCGTACGGGGATGAGACGCGGCATAAGCACGGCGCGCGTCAAGCTCCGCCTGCCGTTCCGCAGCGCTTAATACCTCTATCCTTCCCGCAATGCCGTTCCAGCATGCGTCCAAAGCATCCGAAATGCCGTGTGAATCCGGCCTGTAAGGATGCTGCATCGAATTGTCGACGATCAGCTTTAATTCATGGCATCCCGCGGACAGATAAACCGGTCCGAAGCAGAAAGGCGCGCAAAGACTCTCATCGCTGCCCTTTTCCTCTCCGTCGGTCACTATCGTGACGCGCCACTTCGCAAGCTCAATGAAAAAAAAGTATTCCCCTTCGGCCGGTACTTCAAAATCCCGCAGATACTCCGCCGTTCCCGCGTAATGGGTGCGGGTCTGCGCAAGAAAGGGCACGTGAAAGTCCTCAGTATCTCCGCTCTTGTATTCTTCTCTTTCGTACCAGAAAGGGTTATGAAGGCCGCTGATCCATTCGGTGCCGCGTGAAACAGGCTCCCCGAGCCCCGCTCCTTCGAGCGTGCCGGGAAGAGCGATCGTGTTTTCGCTTCCGTCTGCCTTTCGGACCGTCCAGGTCCCGGAAAGATCAACTGCCATGCCGTGTGTGCCGTCCTTTTTGAATTAATACAGCTTTCTGTACTTGCCGGGTGTCAGCCCCGTAGCTTTACTGAAAAACCTGATGAAATTCTGTGCATTGGCATACCCGAGCGTTACGGCAATGTCCTGTACCGAAAGCTGCTTCTCGAGGAGGAGGCGCTTCGCCTCGTCGATCTTTCTCTTCTCCGCGTATTCGGTAAAGCCCTTTCCGCGCTCCTTTTTCAGCACCTTCCAGATGTAATTCTGCTTAAGTCCCAGCCTGTCCGCGCATTCTGACAGCAATATGTTGCCGTGCGTCTCATCGATCAGGTCGTCTACCATCTTGATGATCTGGTGCGACCTGTCCTCCATGCGCTCGTTCACGCATCTGATGACCGGATCGATGAAGAACTGCTTGAGATATACTCTTATCCTTCGCGGCTCCAGCTCCGAGATCAGCTCCCTGTAGTAGAAACGCATCCCCTGGGGGAATATCTCCTCGAGCCTGATGTCGGATTCCACGGCGGACATGACTATCTTGTCCGCGTACCGCAGAATGTAATGCAGCGCCTCATCGGTGGTCTTCTTCGTGAGCAGGAACTCAGCGAATCTGTCCGTGCACTTGTATGCCTTCTGTTTGTCTGCCTCCTTGAGAGCCAGATACAGATCGTTCTCGTAATGAGCGTCATATCCGTCGGGATTGGTTTCACCGCCGCCGAACATCTTATCCACGTAATAACGCAGACTGTTGGATGTATCGACGCCGTTCTCGAGCACCTGCTGCTCGATCTCCTGATAATCCTGCTGGACATTCTCGTTGTACATCATTGCCATGGCGCTCTCTCTGTAGGCAAGACGTATCTTTTTATGCTCGCTGTGAATGCCGCTGACTCCCATGATAATAAAGAGTCCGGTCTTTTCACTGCAGTATTTCTGCATTCCGTTGTAATAGTCCTCCACCTTTTTCAGGAGCGCCTCCTCACTGTTATCGCCGATCAGTGAGAAAATGGTGCAGGAGTTGTATACCGGCGGCATCCAGAGGAGGTTTTTAAGCTCCCCCATAGCAATCCGGTAAAATATCTATAAAAAATATGGCAACACAAAAGATCAAGAAAGTCGAGATTCCTATTGACCAGAGAGAAACTTTCGTCTCTCT
>JAFZKM010000305.1 GCA_017553665.1 Lachnospiraceae bacterium | reverse complement strand
TTATCTGGAGCAGGACAAAGTCGGGCGCGAAAGTCCTCTCGAGGGCAGCCAACGGCTTCGGCCCCATCAGGAACATAATGATCCTGATGGCTACGGGTAAGTTCATTTCATCCATCGCTCTTATGATGGCCAGCGGCATGGATATCCGCGAGGGCCTCGAGCGCGAGATCGAGAACTGCGACAACGAGATCGTTAAGCACCGTATCGAGAAGTGCCTTGATCTCTATACACACAGCACTCCCTTCGATGAGGCCATCCGCCAGAGCGGACTGATCGTAGGAATGGAAGCGAGACTTATCAGCGTTGCGGCAAAGACCGGCGGCACCGACGAGATCTTCACGAAGCTTTCCGAGCAGTACAATGACAAGACTTCGGCAGCGCTCGGCAGACTGACCACCGTTATCGAGACCACACTCGTTGTAGTTCTTTCACTGATGGTAGGCGCGGTTCTCCTTGCGGTTATGCTTCCTCTTGTAAGCATGATCTCTTCGGTAGGCTGATATTGATACTGATGACTGTATTTATGTATTGAAACGGAGATTTACGGACGATGAAAAATTTCAGACAGAACCGTCAGAAATACATCTTTAAATCCATAGTGCTCCCCGCGCTGCTCTGTACGGCGATCATCGCGATCTTCATCCTCGGAGTGTATAAGTTCAACAATCTTTCGCTCGAGCAGGACAGACAGCTTACGCTGGCCGCGATCAAGAAAGCCACTATCCAGTGCTACGCGGACGAGGGGCGATATCCTGCGGAGCTTGATTATCTGATCGAGAATTACGGAGTGAAGATCGATTACGATCATTTCCAGGTAACCTATGACTGCGCGGCTGCGAATGTCAGCCCGAATATCGCGGTATTCAGGAAATAGGATTGATGCGGGGGATATATGCAGAACACTAATGACGAAAAAAAGGTCAAAAGCCGCAGCGCTCTGGTCAGCGCGGGCAGTACGATCATCATAATCGCCTTTTTCGCGATCGCCGCGCTGGTACTCCTGAGCGCGGGAACGAGAGAGTATGAGAGGATCGTGCTCGCGGCGAACGAGAACTTCGAGCTGAGAACCTCGATCTCATTCGTTGCGACAAAGATCCGCCAGTACGATACCGAGGGGGCCGTATCTGTTGAGAAGATCGACGGAACCGATGTGCTGGTGCTCAAAGAAGAGATCGACGGCGATATTTACGACACGATGGTCTATTACAGAAACGGATATCTGTGCGAGCTGATGCAGGCTGAGGGTTACGGAGACCCCGACCTCGACTTCGGTTTCGAGGCCATTGAGATAGACTCCTTTGAAATAAAGGGCGGAAACGGGTCAGTTACGCTTACCGCGGGGAACGCGAGCGGCAGTACCGAGACCCTTACCGTTTACTTAAGAAGTGAGGAGGCGGGCAGATAATGGCAAAATACGATAACAATGCTGCCGTAAGGCTTCCTTTGGTGGAATCGGTCATCATAATCGCTATCTTCGCGCTGGTCAGCGTGGCGATCATGAGACTGTATGTCGCGGCGGACAAGCTTCAGGGACGCTCGGTAAATATCAGCAAGGCCACGATCATGGCAGAGAATAAGATCGAAGCGTTAAAGAGCGGGGCGGAGAAGGCCGACGGATCGCAGAAGGTATACTTTGACAAGGAGTGGAACAGTTGCTCCGAGGCAGATGCGTACTTCAGCATGACGACCGAGGTTACCGGCCGCGCGACCGGCAAAACGGGCACTCTTACGGATGTGAAGATCACCGTGGACGTAGAGGGAAAGGAACAGCTCGCTGAGGTTGTTACATCCTATTTCAGCCCGGCAGGATAACTACAGGATACAAAGATTTGTTACAAATTTCATTATTTTGACACAAAATCACCATTGAAATGTAACATAATTAGGTGTATAGTGAGGATAGCAGGACTATGTCTAATCAGGCTAATAACAATTCCTTCAAAATGAATATCGGCGGACCTTCGATAATCCTTCTGCTTACGGTCCTCGGACTTGCGGTATTCTCGATACTCGCGGTCAGAGCGGCGTACAGCGGACTGAAGATGGCCAGGACCTCGGCGACTGCCGTGACCGGCTATTATGAGGCCGAAGGCAAAGCGCAGGAGATCGAATACCGTATCAGGGAAGCGATAGCCGGCACGCCCGTTGCGTCAGCGGAAGACGCGAAGCTCGCTCTTGCCGGTATCGGGCAGGTGGTGAGCGTGGACGCGGACCGCATCGTATATGAGGTTCCGGTGAACGACAACTCACTGATCCATGTGGAGATGGCTTCTGATCCGGGTTATTCGGATCTTAAGGTTACCGACCACAGGCTGGTGGTTGAAAGCCAGGGCGGCTATTCTGGATCGGCGTTCGAGATCAATATCATCGATATTAACTGACGGAGGAATTAAAAATGATCACTCTTGACGAGCTTTTAAAGAAAGCGGTGGAGAAAAAGGCGTCGGATATCTTCTTTGTTGTCGGACAGCCCATATGTTTTAAGATCGGAGGTAAGGTAGTCCGCGACGACGATATGTCGGGCTACGATAACCAGAGAGGTCTTACCGTAGAGACCACCAAGGAGTGGGTACAGCAGCTTTACAATGTTGCGAAGCGCGATATGAACTCGTTCATCAATGACAATGACGACGACTTCGCCGTTTCCGTTCCCGGAGCGGGACGTTTCAGAGTGAACGTGTTCAAGCAGAGAGGTACCATCTGCGCGGTACTGCGTTACGTGCCGTTCGGTCTGCCGCCGTTCGAGAATATGAACATCCCCGAGAGCATCCTGGAGATCTCGAAGCTCAAGAAAGGCCTCGTGCTCGTTACGGGAACCGCAGGCAGCGGAAAGAGTACCACACTTGCTTACGTTATAAACCAGATAAACCATAATCGTGACTGCCATGTTCTGACACTGGAGGATCCCATCGAGTACCTCCACAGACATGATAAGAGTATTATCTCACAGCGAGAGATATCGATCGATACCGATACTTACGCTACGGCTCTTCGAGCTGCCCTCCGTGAGGCTCCCGATGTAATCCTCATCGGTGAGATGCGTGACCTTGAGACGATCGAGACAGCCATGACAGCGGCTGAGACGGGCCACCTGGTTCTGTCCACGCTTCATACGCTCGGCGCGGCGAATACCGTTGACCGTATCATCGACAGCTTCCCTGCCAGCCAGCAGCAGCAGATCAGAGTTCAGCTCTCGATGGTACTTAAGACTATCGTTTCGCAGCAGCTGCTCCAGAAGGTCGGCGGCGGAGTGTGCCCCGCATTTGAGATAATGCACGCGAACAGCGCTATCAGGACCATGATCCGTGAAGGAAAGGTTCACCAGATAGATTCGGTTATTTATTCATCGGGACGCGAAGGCATGCGCGCGATGGACAGCAGTATCTTCGAGCTCTACAAGAAGGGGCTCATTGAGGAAGAGACCGCATTGACCTACTGCATCAATCCCGAAGCGATGAAACGTAATATGATGTAACTTGGCGCATCCGGGCAGCCGGACGTGCCCGGAAAGGAGAAAAGCATGAAGATTATTAAGAGAGTGCTGTGTTTTCTGCTTGCGATGACACTTTTTGCCGGTATTGGCGAGTATTATGAGCCGGCAGCGCCCGTTAAGGCGGCGACAGTCTCCGATGACGATATCTTTGTGGACAATGAGAACGGTACGGTAAAGATCACATTTACCGCCGAGGAGAAGGAGACCATCCTGATCCTTGTCGACGTGCCCGCGGACAATATCAAGGCGAACACGAACGAAGCGGCCCGCTACTACTATAAGCTGGCGGAAGGAAAGAATGTGATAAACGTTCCCCTGACCAGAGGCGCGGGCAATTATAAGATCCGTATCTGCAAGGTGCTCGATACCGGTAAGGCCACCGTTCTTAAGACCAAGGAAGTTACTCTTACCGAGGCGGGCAACAAGTCGGTATTCGACGTATCGAACGTTATCGTATCCTACGCGACCAACGATACCTATATCAAAAAGGCAAAGTCCCTGATCAAGGGCTGCAAGACCGAGTCGGCGAAGGTAAAGAAGATATACAAGTATATCATCTCGAATTACGCTTACGACTATGAGCTTCTGAGCGTTAAGGCTTCGACGAGTTATTATTCTCCGAGCAACCTGAACACCTACAACCGCAAGCTCGGCATCTGTTACGATATTTCCGCTCTGTTCGTGGCCATGCTCCGCAGCGTGAGCATTGAGGCGAGAGTTGTTACCGGTTATACCCCGAACGTAAAAGAGTACCACGCGTGGACTCAGGTTTGGGATTCCAAGAAAAAGTATTGGTACACGATCGACGCCACCTACGATATGTGCCTCTATAACTCAAAGAGCAAAAAGAAGTACACGATGATCAAGAAAGATTCGGAGTACAGTGATATAGTGTATATGTATTAAAAGTGAGCTTATCAGCCCGCAGGTTCAGGCCTGCGGGTTATTTTTGTTTACAGAGGGAAGCAAATAATCTATACTAAAGCAAACGAATCGCACGGAGGCGAGCATTTATGAAACTTATTTCCTGGAACGTAAACGGCCTCAGAGCCTGCATGCAGAAAGGCTTCGAGGATTTCTTCAAGAATATTGACGCGGATGTCGTCTGCCTTCAGGAGACCAAGCTCCAGGAAGGGCAGATCGATTTCGCGCCCGAAGGTTATTTCGGATACTGGAATTATGCGGAGAAGAAGGGCTATTCCGGGACCGCGTTATTTACAAGGGAAAAGCCTCTTAATGTGACAATGGGCCTCGGAGTGGAGGAGCACGACCACGAGGGCAGGGTCATTACAGCGGAGTATAAGGACTTTTACCTGATCTGCGTATATGTTCCGAACTCGCAGAGAGAGCTTACGCGTCTCGACTACCGCATGACCTGGGAGGACGCGTTCAGGGACTATGTGAAGAAGCTCGATGAGAAGAAGCCCGTGATCTGGTGCGGAGACCTGAACGTCGCTCACGAGGAGATCGACCTTAAGAATCCCAAGTCAAACCATAAAAACGCGGGCTTTACCGACGAGGAGCGCGCGAAGATGACCGTAATGCTCGATTCGGGCTTTATTGATACCTACAGATACTTTTATCCCGATAAAAAGGACGCGTATACCTGGTGGTCCTATATGGGCGGCGCGCGGGCAAAGAACGTAGGCTGGCGCATCGACTACTTCTGCACGTCAAAGTCGTTCGCCGGCAGGCTTGTGAGCGCGGACATCCATCCTGACGTGATGGGATCGGATCATTGCCCGATAGAACTTGTTATCAAATAACGAACAGAGGTGACAGATCATGCTGCTTACAGGAGCGGAAATCATAATAGAGACGCTGAAGGAAGAAAAGGTCGGCGTGATATTCGGATACCCGGGCGGGACCGCGATCAATGTCTATGACGCACTCTACAGGCGCGGCGGGAAGATAAAGCATATCCTGACCTCGCACGAGCAGGGCGCCGCGCATGCCGCTGACGGATACGCGAGATCCACGGGCAAGACCGGCGTATGCCTGGTAACCTCGGGCCCCGGTGCCACGAATCTGGTCACGGGCATCGCGACCTCATACATGGACTCCGTGCCGGTAGTCGCTATCACGGTCAATGTATCGAACTCCGACCTCGGAAAGGACAGCTTCCAGGAGGTCGACATCGCAGGCGTTACGATACCGATCACAAAGCATAATTTCATCGTAAAGGACATTGCTCTGCTGGCTTCGACCATTCGCAGGGCCTTTAAGATAGCTTCTTCGGGACGCAGGGGACCGGTCCTCATCGACATCACGCGCGATGTCACGAAGGCATCATTTGAGTATACTCCGGCGCCTCGCGAGGATTCGCCGGAATTTGAAAAAGACTTTGTAAATGAAGAGCTCGATGAGGCAGTTAAGCTGATCTCAAAGGCAAAGAAGCCCCTGCTTCTCGTCGGCGGAGGCGCGTCCTCGCATTCGGCGGCCAGAAGCCTCGATCTGTTCGCGAGACGCCTCGAGATACCCGTGATCGACACACTGATGGGAAAGGGCGTATTCTGCGGAAAGGATCCCGGATATCTGGGCATGGCGGGACTTTACGGCACGCGGGCGGCCGCTACGGCGCTCGCTGAAACGGATCTGCTCATTGGCGTCGGAACCAGGTTCAGCGAGAGAGTAACGAACAATGACAGGGCTTTCGCCCCCAAGGCGAAGATCATTCATATAGACATCGACAATGCCGAGCTCAATAAGAACATCCTATCCGAGGTATCGATCGCGGGCGACGCCGCAGTCATAGTCAGAGAGCTCACGGGCAGGCTTGAGGGCAAATGCGGGACCAATGCCGCTAAGCGCAGGAACTGGAGGGACGGACTCTGCGCGATACGCGACGCGGAGGAAAAGGAGACCGCGGATAAAGCGCAGAAGGCCGCGAAGAAGGGGATCCTTACCGGACCGCTGGTTGTAAGGACCGTATACGGTAGATTAAAGGACGATGTGACCGTGACTACGGAGGTAGGGCTCAACCAGATGTGGGCAGCGACGCATTACCGTTTCGCAAGGCCGGGGCAGCTCCTGACCTCGGGAGGTTTAGGCACGATGGGCTATGGCCTCGGCGCCGCGATAGGCGCCGCTGTGGGCAATCCCGGAAGGCCTGTTGTGAATTTCGCGGGTGACGGATGCTTCCGCATGAACATGAATGAACTGCTGACCGCGGTCCGCTGCGGCCTGCACATTATCGAGGTAATCTTTGACAACAGGTCTCTCGGAATGGTGCACCAGCTCCAGAAGATGAGATTTGACGGAAGGTATTCCCAGACCGAGTTCGATGACAATGCGGATTATGCCGCGATCGCGTCGGCTATGGGCGCGCTTTCGTTCACCGCGTCCGATGTGACTGAACTTGAGGCGGCGCTCGCCGTTGCCATGGCGGAAAAGAAGCCTTCGGTCATTGTCTGCAGTATAGACCGCGAAGAAGTTTTCGAATTAAAAAGTCCCATAAAGGAAGAAGGAAGTAAAACAAAATGAAAAAGAGATTGCTTGCGCTGATCATGATACTTGCGCTGACTGCCGGAACGGCGGGATGCAATGTACTCGATAAATTCCGCGTGGTGAACCATTCCGGCGAGATCGTGACTCAGGAACCCGGCGATAACAATGTCACCGTCATCCCGGCTGATCCGACAAAGCCATTCTACACATTCAACGGATGGAGCCCTGCAGTCCCGACCACCATGCCCGCGGAGAACAGGACCTGCACGGCGCAGTGGACAGCGAAGGACACCTACTACGTTGTTGGCTCCATGAATAACTGGACCGTCAGCGAGGCCTACGAACTGACTGCAAGCACCAGCTCCTCCGGCGAGTATTCCGGCAGCGTTGCTCTTGCCGCAGGGGACGAGATCAAGGTCGTCCATGCGGTAGGCGGAGTCAAGGACGACGCGAACCACTATCCCAGCACTGAACATCCTGGCTACAACGGCGCCACCGGAAACTATACGGTCGACGCGAATCATGCCGGAAATGTAACTCTGTACTTCAGGCCGGCCGGCAACTTCAGCGATACCGGCTGGCAGGTATTTGGCGGATACTTCTACATCGAAGGCGAGCATTATATCGCTGTTACAGTTGCTTCCGGAGACGGTACGGCACGGGCTGTCCGGCAAGATACTCCCGGAACGGCTGCCGCATCGGCTCCGAAGGGAATGTCTATCTCTATTGAATACACCCCTGCTGATCTTTACGAATTTGAAAAGATTGAGCTTTGGAACACCAACACCGGTGTATTAATGGAGACTCAGACGACAAACACCTTCTCGATGCCGGACTACGATGTGACTTTCAAGGTCTACTTCAAGCTGATCACCTGGACGTTTGTTGACATCACTTGGACTGAGACCGATACCGGTTATACCGCAGCGGCGAACTATATCGGATCCGATGATTCCACCAGGAGCGTTGAGGCCGGAGTGACTTCTGCGATCACTGTACAGCCTGGCTGCACAACGACCGGAACCAAGGTTTATACCGCGGCTGTCACGGAAACAGGGAGTCTGGATGGGCTGCCTCATGAAGGCACTAAGGCAGAGACCTTGGCAGCGACCGGCCATGATCTTGAGGCCACTCCCGCTAGTACTGCCACCTGTACCGAGGCCGGCAACACCGCTTACTGGACCTGCAAGACCTGTGGAAAGTACTTCTCAGATGCGGAAGGTACAAATGAGATTGAGGTAAACAGCTGGATCATTCCTGCCAATGGTCATACCTATGGCGAACAGATCTCTGAAGTTGACGCCACGTGTGAAGATCCCGGCACGAAGGCTCACTACAAGTGCTCCGCTTGCGAGAAACTCTTCGATGAGAACAAGAATGAAACTACTGCTGAAGCACTG